>JBILFC010000058.1:0-13125 GCA_044351785.1 Bdellovibrionota bacterium | reverse complement strand
ATTGGTACATCTGCTGGTAAGTCTTCAGGTTCTCATAATTTTATATGGGATACTTCCGGATTAGTTAGCGGGGCGGAGTACTTTGTTTATTTAATCGTAAATGATGGATTAAGTATAAAGAAGTTATATGCCGATGCTTCTGTAACAATCGGACCTAAAACTGCAAGATCTAGAGTGAAGTTAGATTTTGATGGTGATGGTAAGTCTGATCCAGGAGTTTTTAGGGCTTCAACAAGTAACTATTTTATTAACTCTAGTTTGAAGGCTCAATCCCAGTCTTATCAATTTGGATCATCTTCGTTTGCTCCTATTGAAGGAGATTTTGATGGCGATGGACTTGCCGATAGAGCGTTTGTGGCGAACATTTCAGGAAATCTATTCTGGTATGTTGTTAGATCAAGTGATGGCTTACTTTATAGTAGGGCTTGGGGAGTTCCTACAGATAAAATAGTAGTTGGGGATTATAATGGTAATGGAAGAGATGAAATTGCTATTTATAGAGAAGGGGCATGGTTCGTTTTAGACGAGCAAGATAGAGGTTATGCATTATATTGGGGAGTACCAGGGATTGATTCGCCGGTTAGTGGTGATTTTGATGGGGATGGAAAAACTGATTTAGCTATTCAGAGAGGTACTGACGGAGTATGGTGGATTCTTTACTCGGGATTCCTTACAGGTCACGCCCCTGATTATTATGGAACAGTGCAGTGGGGACTGCCTTGGGTAGGAGATGTTCCGATGGGTACAGATTTTTCTGGTGATGGAAGGGATGATATTGTAGTGTGGCGTCCTGTGGATGGTACATGGTATACAAGAGATATTCAAACAGGCGCTATCAGTATCGTTCAGTGGGGACTGCCTGGTGATGTTCCACTTTTAAGAGTAGATAGAGATGGTGATAGAAAATTCGATCAAGCTGTATTTAGACCCGGAGTTGCAATGTGGTTTTATAGAACCGAGCTCGGTCCGCAAGCAGTGCAGTATGGGTTAGGAAATGATAGGATCCCTAAATAGTAATAAATTTAGATTATTATTACAGTTAATTTTTTTTATTGTAGTGTTGCTGGGACTTTTTTATAAAGAAAGTCCCAGCGAGTTCTTAGGTTTCTCTGAGATAAAGCCTGCTATTCAAGCTGAACCACTTTGTTCTAGTATTAAGCTTCCATCTCCAGATAATTCTTCAAAGTTAGTTTGGCCTACCCACTCTACGGTGCCCTGCGAATATGTGATTAACTTAGTCCCCCTAGGTTCTCAAAAATTAGATCAGAAAAAATATATAGTGTTTGCTGTCAGTGGCCGAGGTGTGATTGATATAAAAATAGGCGAAAATATTCATAGAATAGATGTAAAGAGCCCCCAGTTTATTGATCATTTTATTGCACTTGATCATTTATCCCCCTCAGTGAGTGAGATTAATTTAAAGATTAAGAGAGTTCAGGGAGGAGTTTATCTAAGAAGTAGAGTAGACATCGTAACCAAGCCTTATGTGGTCCCTCGAGTGGCAAATTTACATTTAAATACAAACTCATATCTTCAAATCGCTTTGGTTTGTACTTTGTCTTTAATTGTAATAGCTAATTTGGTTTTTGGCTTTGAGATTGGGTCCTTTTACTTTTGGTGTTTTGGTCTTAGTTTATTATTATTTCTATCACCTAAATTAATTTATTACTTCGATGAGTGGCATGTTGTGGAGAGATTATCGAAGTTGGGGATTTCCGGAGTTATTAATACGCACAATGAACACTCCATATTGGCGTTTTTCTTGTGGTATTATGGCTTGCTACAGGCTTTTGGCTGGAGTTATTACTCATTGTTGGTGATATCCATTCTCCTTCATTTGTTTTGTGCATACTTGATTGAGCGGTTGCTACGGATGTATGATCTTAATAAAAGAGCCGTAAGAGCTAGTGTGGTATTTTTTATCCTATCTGCTTTACATGCTGAAGTGCTTCACTGGGCATTTGAGCAATCAATTATATTAAGTTGTATTTGTGGTGTATGGGCGTTGATTCTATTAAAGTCCTACTTATCTTCCAATAATACTAGATATGCAATTGGTTCAGCTTTTTTGCTTATTTTATCACCGCTCTTTTTCGGTAATGGGTTTGTGTTTTTCCCTTTTGCATTTTTATTATTAGTCTTAGAGCTTGGATTTAATAATATTAAGCAATATCTTTACGCTGGGATAATGTTGTTTTGTTCGGCGATTATACCTGTCGGTATATATCAATATTTAAAGCACCTTTCAGCTGGTCATGGAGTAGATAAGATTAATGAAGGTTTTAATGTTTTTAAAATGCTCAATTATTTTTTTACAGGCTCTGGTCTTGGTACAATCGGTCGGGGTTTAGGGTTTTATCCCAATCTAACTCTTAATTCTGCTCAATCTTTTTTATACGAGTTTTTAGGTTATTATGTTCCTTGGTTAGATAGGAGAGTAATCTTTGATTCAACTGTTGAGGCGACTCTTGGGATTTATTGTTGGTTAATTTTAGGTTTTGTAATCTGTATTTTGATTTATAGGCAAAAAGACTATAGGAGGTTTATTGTACCTTGTATTCTTGGTGTGGGTTTAATTTTCCTTAGTTTTATTCTGCCTGCAGTTGGTAGAACTCATCTTGGACATTTGCAATCTATGTCTTTAAGATATCAGTACTCTTCTATGATAGGGCTCGCTATCCTGATGTGTCCTATTTTTTGTTACTTATTACAAACTAAAATTTCTAGATCCATTTTTTCTATTTTAATTCTTATGTGGATATCTGAGCAAGCGCTACTCGTTCAGAGTTTTACGTACTTTACAGATCATGGAGATTTGCACGGGGTCTATGTGTCCGAGCTTTTAGATTGGGATAGTAGATATTTAAAAGGAGAAGAAAAACCATATGAGGGCGATGGAGAGTTCCAGGGCCTATTTCCTTTAGCAAGGTCTTCTATCACTCCTGGTAGCCACCCTACTGATATTCTTAAAACCGCTAAATGGTTAAAGGGAAATTCAGATTAAAGCATATCTACAGGATCTATATCGAAGATAACCCTAGCGTCTTTCACGCCTTTGAGTTTTTCTTTCCAACTTCGAACTTCTCTAGATAATATTGAAAGTGTTTTAGCAGATTTAGATTTAATTAATAAATGCCATCTGTATCTTCCTGAAAGTCTTTCAATCGGTGCTTTTGTCGGTCCTAGAATATTAAAGCTAAGTTCCTTTTGTGTTGCTTGGAGATGTTTTAAAAAATTAGTCAGTGACTGGCAGACATCTAATGTTTCCGAATTATCTGGACTAGAAATCACAAGTCTTGCAAGTCTTCCATGTGGTGGATAGGAGAGAGTTTCTCTAAAATCAAGCTCAAATTTAGCAAAAGCTTGAAATTTATTCTTAACTGCAGAAAGTATAGTCGGATGATTAGGTTCTCTAGTCTGAAGAATTACTCTTCCTTTAAAATCACCTCTACCGGCTCTGCCTGCAGCCTGAACGATTAATTGATAAGTTCTTTCACTTGCTCTGAAGTCTGGGAAGTGTAGTCCAATGTCGGCATCTATTATTCCAACTAGCGTAACATGTGGTAGGTCATGTCCCTTCGCTATCATTTGAGTGCCTACTAAGATGTCCGCAGATTGACTATGCATGGCGTCAATAATATTTTCAACAGCATCTTTTTTAGTCGTTGAGTCTCTATCCATTCTGAGAATAGAAGCCTCTGGGAAAAGTTCTGCAATCTCTTCGTGAATTTTCTCAGTGCCAGATCCCCTCTCTGTAAGTTTACCAATCTTTTTTTCTTTCTTTTCATCATCCGCAATGATGGTATCCGAGCAGGAGGTACATTTTTCTGGAGCTTTATGTTGCAGTCCGCAGTAGTGACAGTTGAGAGAATCTTTATATCTATAGTAAGTAAGAGTAACAGAACAATTAGGGCATTCAATTACTCTGTTACATGATTCACATTGAAGATAGGAAGCAAAACCTCTTTTATTGTAAAATAGAATAATCTGTTCCTTCTTCTCAAGAGTTTCTCTAATAGCAGTGTGTAAAATGGGTGATATATTGGAAGCGGGTAGTTCCTTAAGCTTATATTTCCTCATGTCTACAACTTCTATCTCGGGGAGATCTGTTTTGTTGGCCCTTTCTGTAAGTTTAAGAACACCATAGTGTCCTCGAGATGCGTTATATAGAGTTTCAAAGGATGGCGTAGCAGAACCAAGTACTATCGGAATGTTAAGGAATTTAGCTTTCATGATTGCTAAGTCTCTACCATTGTATCTTAGTCCTTCTCCTTGCTTGTAAGAACTTTCATGCTCTTCATCTACGATTATGAGTCCGAGATTTTTTATAGGAGCAAATATTGCTGATCTTGCTCCTATTGCTACTTTGATTTCTCCAGTTAAACAGGCTTCCCATGTTTCCCAGCGGGCCACCCCACCTACTTTACTGTGTAGAAGGCCGATTCTTGTTCCAAGGCGACTTTCAAATCTTCCGGTTAATTGAGGAGTTAGAGCAATTTCAGGAACTACAACTAGAGCAGACCCCCCTCGTTTTAAAACTTCTTGTATCGCGCTTAAATAGACTTCAGTTTTTCCACTACCTGTAATTCCATAGAGTAGAAAGGGCTTGAATGTTGCCTCATCTAGTGCGGTGATAATTTTGGCCGTAGCTGAATTTTGTTCTTCGTTGAGATTAATTTCGGAAGGTTCTTTAAATTCTTTTTCTAAATTTGTAGACTTGAAAATTCTTTTATCTAGGTATCCTTTTTTCTCTAAAGCTTTTAGAGCCCTTAGTTGTGAATCGTTGTTTGATAAGCTTGAAATTAAAATAGTCGTAGACGGTGCATCTAGATAGTTTGAGATAAAATCTATCTGTGTTTTTGCGGACTTTGGAAGCGATTTAATTATTTCCTCTAAGCCTTCTTTCGTATTTGCTTTAAAATGATAAGAGAATTCAGGTTTTTTAAATAGTCTCTCAGGAGTCGCGCATTCGATGGCTTCTACGAGATTCGCTCCGTAGTAATCTGCCATCCATTTAAATAATTTGATACTTTCAGAGTTAAAACAATGGTGGCCTTGAAGAATATTCTTAAGTTTATATTCGTTTGATAATTCTGATTTTGTAGAATCGGACAGTGAAACTATCCATCCTTTCTCTAGTCTTTTGCCAAGAGGAACTGTAACTTCAGAGCCGATGTCTAGATAGTCCAAACTTGTAGGAAGAATATATGATAGGGAAGTAGGAAGACCTCTAACGGCAACTTCTGCGATAATATCAATTTTAAGGTCGGGATTCGGCATGTAGATAACTTAGCAAAAAAAATGGTAAAGGCACATAACATTTACGATAAGAATAGTGCGACAGTTCGTTATATATAATTATATAGAAAATATGAGCTTGAACCTGCAACTTAAGCTATAGTATCTTGGTTCCTATTAGTAGTAGCTGTCATCAGAATATTTTAAAATAATTTCTATAAGTAGCATATTTATTATGGGTTTTTTCCAGGACGTATTTTCACCTCAGTCTAGAAAGCCGATCGTTGGTATCGATATTGGTACTCAGAATATAAAGTGTGCTGAGATTGAATTTGTTCCAAATGGTCGACCTAAGATATTAGCTTTAGGTTCTGTTAAAACTCCGGAAGGATCGATCTCAGGAACTAATATTCAGAAATCAGAATACCTTTGTGACGCTATTATAAAGCTTCTAGAAAGCTCTCAGATTGATACAAAGAGGGTTGCATTTTCTTTGCCAAGTTCCTCCGTGTTTACTAAAAGAATTAATCTGCCAGCCTCTTCTATTCCAGCCTTGGCAAGCAATATCTATTTCGAAGCAAGTAATTATATCCCCCATAGAATGGATGCTATTCATTTAGATTATCAAGTTTTACAAGATAATGGTTCAACGGTAGAAGTTCTGTTAGTCGCCATAAAAAATGAGATTATTAACTCTTTTCAGAATTTATTTGTCAAAGCAGGACTTGAACCAATAATAGCAGATGTTGAATGCTTTTCTATGTTGAATTGCTATAGTCAACTAATGCAGCCTAGTGATCCAAAAAATATTGCAATTATAGATATTGGAGCTAGGGTTATTAGTATTACGTTGTTAAGCAAAGGATTATTTTTAATTTCTGGTGATGTTTCTGTTAGTGGGAAGTCATATAGCGATGCCATCGCAGAAAGTTTGCAAATAACTCCTGAAAAAGCCGAAAATGCTAAGCTTGGTCAGCAAGGTACGGGAGTTGACTCGGTTTTATTGGGAGAAATTGTAGATAGAACCAATGAGTATGCTTGTTCTGAAATTCAGCGTCAATTAACATATCTGTCTAATGGTGTTGGCTTAGATGGTGGAGTAAATAAAATTCTTCTTACCGGTGGAGCTGCTAGAATCCCTAGGTTGGTAGATGAATTGTCTCAGAAGTTGTCTGTTCCTGTAGAGTTTTTTAATCCTGTAAAAGGATTTGACTTAGCGGAGCAGGTTGATCCTTCTTATGCAAGTGATGAATTGAGTGGTATGGGAGTTGCCTTAGGGCTTTCGTTGAGACGATCTAATGATAAGCTACAATAGTATACGGCGAATAATCTATGGCAATGGTTAAAATAAATTTATTAGGTGAACAGAAAGATAGGTCTGCAAGCTATCTTGTTCATGCTGTTGGTATCTTATCTACTATTGTAATTCTCGTTATCGGAGGTGGCTGGGTGAGCGCGAATCTTCTGGCTGAGAAAAGTGAGATAGAATTTGAGAGTACTACTAAAGAGTCGCAGTTAGCAAAATTGAAGCAAAAAACAAAGAAAGTAGAAGATCTTGAACAGAAGAAGAAATTGTTAGGTGATAAGCTAGATGTAATAGCTAAGTTGAAACTTAAAAAGCAAGGTCCGGTAAGGATTTTGGCTGAAATTGCAGATAGGATACCAGAAAAAGCTTGGTTATCTAGTGTGGTGCAAAAAGATGAGACAGTTGAGTTGAGCGGTGTTGGCTTAGATGGGCAAGTTGTGTCAGATTTTGTAGCGAAAATGAGAGAATCTAAGCTTGTGTCCGATGCAGATAATGTAAAAACAGAGCAGATCATACAAGATGGTATTAAATTGCAGCAGTTTAGCTTTCCATTTATTCAAGCAAATTATTTTAAGGCAAAGTCTTCAGATGATGAAACTAAGCCTAAGAAGAGTAGGAAGAGTAAATAGATATGAAAGCTTATATAGATAATTTTATTGATTCACCATTATGGAAGAGACTTTCTATCTTAGCGGCAATTTTTGGAGTTATCGCAGGAGGTTTTTATTACCTGGTGGTAATGCCACTGTGGGAGGAGATGTCGATTGCGAAGTCTAAGGTGAGTGATTTGCAAAAGGAGATTCAGGTCTTGCGAGTAAAAGCTAGTCGGCTCGAAGAATTTGAAGCAGAAGTTGAAGTTTTGGATGCTGAGCTATTAAGGGCCTTAAGAGAGTTACCTGATAGGAAGGAGATGGATACGCTGCTTGCGAGAATCTCAGATAAAGCTAAGGATTCTGGATTAGATGTTGAGTTATTTAAACCGGAAGGGGAAATTAAAAGAGACTTTTACGCTGAAGTTCCTGTGACTTTAGAGTTGAGAGGGGAATATCATGAGATTGCTGGTTTCTTTGATGAGGTCGCGCATCTTGATCGTATAGTTAACATGGATAAATTCAATATCGCTAAAGAATCTGCGAGAAAGGGAAATAGCGAAGGCTTAAAAACAACTGTAGTAGCAACATCATTTAGATTCCTTGATGAATCAGAGCGTCCTAAGGAAGAAGATAAGAAAGACGGGAAGAGAAGGGGTAAGAAAAAGTAATTACTTCATCTAAATTGAACTAAGCATTTTTACTGCTTTAAAGATCATATTCTAAGGCCTTAAATTCACGAAGTAATCAACTTTAAGTTAAATAAATTTAGCGATTTTATAAAATTTACTGTTTACTGATTTATACTGTACGGAGTAGCGTTCATACTGGAAATGAGTCTAGTCATGCTGTAATCCCGAGGATGGAGCTAGTACTTTAATTGAGAATGGATGAAGAATCTTGATAAAAATAGTTTTTTTGAATCTGTTTTAAGAGTTTGAATCATCTATGTTTTGTGAAGTAAGAATTCTTATTCTAAATTAATTTAGACAGGAAAGTTTAAATTTTTAGAAGCATAGAATTTGTAAATATTAAGAACAGGGATAAGAGTTCAGGCACAGAATTAGGTGCATAAAGGACAGGGAGCTAGTTCATGAATAGAACAGGTTCGAATTTTAAAATTATATTAGCGTCAATGGTAGTGCTAGGTAGTGCATGTGCTCCTTTTGGTAATTTATGGCAGTCAAGAACGACAGGATCTAGTAGTTCTCAAGAATTAGCGGACAATTCATCCTCTAATGAAGAAGTCTTAGGTAATGGTTCTCAAGTAGAAGTTGCTACAGGAAAGCAAATATTGCTAAGTGACCAATCTGCGGGCTTTGCAGTGATGCAAGAGTCAGAACTGACTTCTGATAAGTTTTCTTTACAATTATCTAAATCAGATCCAGTAATGAATGTAATGAAACTTACAGCTCCTCCTAGATTAGTGGTTGATCTTGTTGGAGTAAGAGGTACTCAAACTAAGGAGATTGCAGTTAAAGGTAGTGATGGTGTTAGCGCAATCAGAATTGGTGCTCATGCGGATAAGGTTAGGGTTGTATTCGATCTTAAATCCAAGGAAGCCTTAGCAGGGCATTCGATAGATTCGATTGGACAAGAGATTGTACTAAATGTACCAGTATTGGAGAATACAAGGTTATCTAGAGTATCTTCAATGGCCGATAAATTCTCAGCGAATGCACAATTAGGTGAACAGTTAGGTGAGGCTAAAGAGGAAGCTAAGGTAGAGGAAGTTAAGCAGGAAGAATTGCCTAATACTACTGAAGAAGCTCCAGAGGCGAAATCAGAAGAAGTAAGTGAAGATAAGGTTTCAGAAGATAAAGAAAATGATTTAGAAAGTGCCAAAGAGACTACTGTCGTTCCAGCTTCAAATTCTCCTATTCTAACTCAAATAAAGTTTGAAAAGAATATGGGTTCATCTGGAGAAATTACCGCTAATTTAACAGATCAAGTTGCTTATGAGTTAAAGCAAACTTCTCCAAGTGAGTATGTAATTGCAATGCCTGGGGTCAAGGCTGAAGAAGCCGCTAAAAAACCTATGATCGCTGCTAAGGGTGAGGAAGGTATAAGAAGTGTTAGAGTTACAGAAAATAAAGAAGGATTGCTAGTTAGAATGTTTGTTGATGCGGGAGTAATATTATCTGCTCTACCAAGGGGTAACGACATTCTAATTAAAGCAGGTAAGCCATCTGCTGCCTCAGGTGCAAGAGCTCAGTTAGAATCACCAGATACTAAGGGATTGACCGATGGTGATAAAACAGCGCAATCAAATCCTACTGGCTTTAGATCTGCAGATGGTTCTAAGATTTATTCTGGAAGATTGATCTCATTAGATCTTCAAGATACTAATATCGATAGTGCATTAAGAATTATAGCCGAAATTTCTAATTTAAATATTATCGCTAGTGATGATGTGAATGGAAAAGTAACTTTAAGGTTAATTGATGTGCCTTGGGATCAAGCTCTAGATGTAATACTTAAAACTAATGGTTTAGATCAGGTAGCGGAAGGAAACGTAATTAGAATTGCTCCTGTGGATAAATTAAAAGCAGAAAGAGAAAGCCTTAAGGAATCTAAGAGAGCTGCTGAGAATTTAGAAGATCTAACTATTCAGTATATCAGAGTTAGTTATGCAAGAGCTGAGGATGTGCGTCCTAAGGTAGAAGCAGTGCTTTCAGAAAGAGGTACTGTAACTGCTGATGAAAGAACTAATCAGTTAATTATTAAAGACATTAAAACTGGTCAGAAGGCAGCTTTAGATTTATTAAAGAAGCTAGACCTTAGAACTCCTCAGATTCTACTTGAAACTCAAATCGTAGAGGGTAATAGATCAATGCTTAGAGACTTAGGATTCCAGTGGAACTTCTCTCATGTTCAAAGTCCACAGACAGGTAATGCTACGGGTCTAAACTTCCCGAATTCTGCTAACGTGAGTGGCGAAATTGGTGGTTTCTCTACGGTTACTCCAGCGGCGGCGGCAGGAAGCGCTATCACTGCAATTCTAGATTCTGCTGATGGTACAAGAGCCTTAGGTGCAAGACTTACCGCACTTGAAACTGAAGGTAAGATTAAAGTGGTTAGTAGGCCACAGGTCGCAACTGTTAATAATAAGTCTGCTCAGATAAGTAGTATTGAAGTAGTGAGAATATTATTGCCAAGTGCAGGTACTACGATTGGTGTAGGACAAGGTGCTAGTACTAGTGGTGGTGGTGCGCAGGCTTTCCAAACATTTAATGTTGGTATTGAATTAGACGTAACTCCACAAGCTTCGCCAGACTATTATGTATTGTTAGATGTAAATGCGAAGTCTAGCACGTTCAGTGGTACTGAGGTACAGGAAATACCTAATACGTTTGAAAGAGAGACTACTTCAACAATACTAGTTAAGAGTGGTCAGACATTTGCTCTAGGTGGTGTTTATAAAACAACAGATAAATCTAGTGTGACTGGAATTCCATTCTTAAAAGATATACCAGTACTTGGACATCTATTTAGAAGTCTATCGAATGATAATGCGGATGAAGAGTTAATATTCTTTATTACGCCTCATATCGTGGAAGGAAGTTTCGATGCTAGTGCGATGTAGTAGGCTAGCATTTATAAAAGTTTTTAGGAGAATGATTATGAAAAGAATTAATAAAATATTTAAAAGAGCTACGACAGTAACATTATTAACTTTCTTGGTATCGTGTGGCGGTACGACAAATAATGATCAGGGAGCATCCTTTTTGGCATTAGGATATTATGCGGATAGTGCTGGGTCCGTTGGTCGGTCTGGTGATATAGTTCAATTATTTTCCGATACCCCTGGTGTAATAACTGATTCTGCAGGAGATAGGCTTGATGGTTTGCAAACTTGGACATTTATAGGATTGCAGAATAATCTTACAAAGCAATTTGTAAGATTAGTTAGAATAGATTGTGACTATTCGATTTCAGGAAGCTTTATTAGGGTTCCTAGCTCTAGCTATGCTGGTAGCGCTGTGATAGGGGCTGCGCCAAGCGCAGCCACTGATGCAGGTGGAGCTGATGGCGGTCAAACATCTACTGTGACAAGGAATATCTTGTATTATGGTTTCCAGGTAATTAGTCCAGATATTTACTCGTTCTTGAATAACAATAAGGCTTCACTGCCAGAATTGCCTTTCAGAATGAACGTAATTTGTTCTGCTACCGGAGTTACTCAAGCTGGTGATGTGCTTACGACTAATCCTTTAAATTATTTCATTCAGTTTGTTGAAGAGGCAGAAGTAGGCGCTGGGAGTGGCCCTGGTGTAGGTGTTGGAAGTGGTGGAACTTTGGTGACAACAGGTGCGGGTGGGTCAGCGTTAATTCCAGATTCTAGTAACGTGTCATCTACCTCAGAAGATACTGCTACTGCTATAGATCAAGAGGTCGTAACAGTTAATGAAGATGGAAGTATAACGACCACTAATGTGTCAGGAATTAGTGTTACGTCAACTGAATCTGTAAATTAGTTACAATGAAGATAGATTTTAAACTAGGTGATTATATGAAAGAAAAAAGTTCAGTTATACTAGGAACAATATTAGCATTCGGTGGAATTGCCTTGTTGGCTTCGTGTGGCGGTAGTGGTGGTGACACCGATGGTGGTACTTCTCTTGGTGACGCAGGTCCTGGGACTCAGTATGTATCCGATGGGGGATCTGGTAGTAAGATGACGATTGAACTTGAAGGTAGTGATACTATTCCTACTGCCGGTAGAGTGCCGTTTATCATAACTGCTACAGATCCAAACGGATTACCACTTTCATACATCAGAATTAATTGTGAATCCGAACATGGAATTTCTATCATTGAGCCTTCTAGAGGCGGGGTAGCTTTCGAAACTACAAATGCGCAAGGTAGATTTAGTGGAGTGTTTGGTGGACTTTCCGAAGGGAGTTATATGGTGGAATGCCGTGCACCACAGGGATATAACTTGGTGGCGAGAAAGCATTATAAGGTTGTGGGTGATATTCCCGAAGGATTTAACGGCTTCCCAGGAGCAGCCGGTGGGAATTTAGGTGGTGGTACAATAATTGATCCACCTGATGCCAATGGAGAGGATAATGTTAGTCTTACTGAAATAACATTTACTTCCGTAGTTGGAGATGAGGGAAGGACAGGCGAAATAGATAACTCTTTCATCCCAGACTGTGACGGTGATCCAACGACAAGAGATCCAGAGCCTTTTGGAGTGGATAATTATTCTCTTGCCGTTGTGAATTTAAACGAACAAAGAGTGTTTATTCAGAGCATCGAGTATGAAATTGACCTAGGTACGAGTAAGGTAACTTCCTTGGAGCAACTCGGAGGACTAGTTGTGCAAGGTGGTGGTTCAGTTAGCCTAGAGGGCGTATTCACACAGAATGTTGCTCAATCTGGAGCTACTACCGCAAATAAATACTTCGCTGGTACATCAATACCTACACCATCAGGTACTTTTAACGTCACATTTACAGTGGTTTTAGTTGATAGCAATGGAGAGACTCAGACTATCGAGCAGTCAGCAGCGATTGTTATTCAAGGATTTGACAATTGTTAATTGAGGTACAAGTTGGCTAGTGAAGCCAGTTTAAAATATAGAGAGGAGTTGATAAGTCTCCTCTCTGAGAATCCCACTGATGTAAGGTCTCGAATAGCTCTTGCTAAGACTTACTTTGAGGATGGTTATTATGAATTTTGTTTAAGAGAGCTTAGAGAGATCTCTACTAATTCATCAGAAGTTGCTTCATTAATTTCAAAGATTAAGGCATACTTAGGGGATAGCTCTAGGGATTATTCCGTTTCTAGAGAGAAAGGCAAGACTATTGCCGAAATAGAGATTTAATTATGGCTAATAAGAAAATATTGCTTTTAAATGGTCCGAATCTTAATCTTCTTGGAGAAAGAGAGCCCCATATTTATGGTTCTACTACATTAAAAGAAATTGAAGAAAATCTAAAGAAGATAGCGAATATAAAATCTATAGAATTAGTTGCATTTCAG
>JBILFC010000056.1:0-13491 GCA_044351785.1 Bdellovibrionota bacterium | reverse complement strand
AGGGATTAGTTTCCCGTATGCTACCACAATAGAAAAATCGGGCTTCCCACTAACTTTAAGAAAATCTATGAAGCGAATTAGTTCGGGATCGGCATTTTCCTTGGGCGTTAAGTTTACCCAATCAACTTTTTTTAGTGAGTTTGGTTCAAATAAAAGGAGATTGTTAGTCCTTGCAAATTCCGCAACCGGAGTTGGTTTTAGATTCTTACCTCTACCCCGTTCTTTAACAGGCTGGGAAACGACTGCTTTTATTTCGATCCGATCTGAATTAAAAAGTGTTTGTAAGCTTGGTAGTGCAAATTCTGGACTACCATAAAATATAATAGAGATTTTCTTACTAACTTCCACTATTTGTTATCTTCCGGAAGCTAGCTTATCTAGCTTCTTGTGAGCCATTCTCTTTTTTAAGCCCTGTAAGTGGTCAGTAAATAATATTCCATCTAAGTGATCGAGCTCATGTTGAATACAAGTTGCTAGTAGACCACTAGCATCTAAACTAAATTCATTCCCCTCGAGGTTTAGTGCTTGAATAGTTATATCACTCGGCCGATAAACGATCTCTCTTATTCCAGGAAGGCTTAAGCAACCTTCTTCATATTTATTCTCACCACTACTTTTAGTTATCTTAGGGTTGATGAATACAATAGGTTCTTTTGCTGCAGTATCATCTGGAACACCAATATCAACTACAAAGATCCTTTTAGATATCCCAACTTGAGGCCCCGCGAGGCCTATGCCGGGAGCATCATACATAGTTTCAAACATAGAATTTGCTAAGTCTTTTATCTCTTGATCAATTTTTTCTATAGGTAGAGCAACTTTTCTTAAGACAGAATCAGGGTATATATTTATAGGTAGTATTGGCATCTTTTTATTCTATTACTGTTCTTGAAAAATAGGTAGTATGATTCTGGTTTTAAAAAATATCTTATTAGACTCAGTGCTGAGTTCCGAAATCTCACATTGCCCACCCCAGCGATTTATAGTCCTAGCCATGCTAAATAATCCAATGCCGGGCGGCTTATTGTTTCTAGGAAATTCGCTTTTGCCTAGATTAAAAAGATCTTTGAGTTCAGATTCGTGTTTAGAAGTCGGGTTAGTAAATGTTATCTCTACATTGTTATTAGCGATATTGGCTTCAATAATAACCGAGCAACCATCTTCTAGCTCTTCTTCTAAAGATTTATAAGCGCCGATGGCATTGCTAATAATTTCAGTTCCAATAAGGGAGAGCTGATCTAAGTCCCCTTTTGCTTCGATGCTTTGATCAAATCCGTGCAATGTAATATCTGCTTGTCCTAGTCCATATCTATTAATTGCTCTTTGCATTAAAGTTTCTTTAAGAGAACTTAAGGTAAAGCGAGAAACTTCTCTTCTTTCGCTAAGTGAAAGAAGAAGTAGGTCTACAAGTTTCATTACTTTCCAAGATTCGTTGGTTATTTTCTTGGCGTAAGGAGATATTTGTTCTGTAGTGAGAGAAAGTGCAGCGCCTTGTTCAATTAAACCCGAGTAGGAAATAATGGAAGTCATGGGGTTACCAATATCGTGCACGAGTGAGTGGATGAGGCTTGAGAGTTGAAGTGGTTCAATCGGGCCAAATACTTTCTCTTCGGGACTTGCCTTATCTAGCATCTTTAGCTCATCTGAGTGTAAACTTGAAATCATTGTATTAAATACTTATTGTCTGTAGATTTTTAAAGCGTTATAGCATATAGTGCATGGATCCAAAACGACTTAAATCCTAAAGATAGTATCAATTTTTCTAAACATGAATAGTTCAATAAAGCTAAATAATACTACAAGCTTAATTGTTTCTGCATTTATTATATCATTTGTTCTCGTTTTAAAGTTTTCTTTCTTTAGAGAAGTTAGAATTGAAGATTATCAGGAAGTGGTTTTTCCTGTTTTTCTAATTCTATTTTATTTTATTCAAAAAGAACTGAAGGTTGGAGTTAGTAGGAATACATTTTTGCTGATTGGGATTGTTTGGTTAGGAATACAAGCTAGGGTTTTTGTAATGAGGGAGCTTGGATTCTATGAAGGAAGGGTTGTTATAGGTAAATTGTCTGATGATACCGAGGGGTATGGGGCGAGATCAATTGCTAGGGGAATAAAAGTCATTGGGCGTACATATAGTTTATCCGGCCCTTCACTGGTGCCGTTTCAGTTAGGTGAAAGAGAAGTAGGTAGATGGTTTGCTACTAGAATGAGACCTTCCTTAATTATTAGTGGATCTTATCAAGCTCCTTATGTTGAGTATCCATTAAGAGAGGCATTTTCTAAAATTATTTCAAATTTAGAGATTAATCGGTCGGGAGCAAAGATAATTTGGCTGTCTGATGATCTCATTGGGGTTAAGGTGCCAGGATATGAAGCTCCCCTTTTTATACCTATGCCACCCACTAAAGTTACTATGAGCGGGGAAAGTCCTAATGTTATGTATCATTATGTAGGCTGGTTATCTGGTTATTTTCATTCGGACTATTTGTTAAACGATGTCGTAAGGCAAGATACGATTACAGAAGTTGGTAGGATAGAAGGACCCTGGAAGAATTCTGAACCCAAGGCTTTAGCTAGATTCTTGAAATCAATGGAGGATATATTCGAGCTTTATCCCAATATTCAAGATTTACAATTGAGACAAATACAAAGTAGATTGTCCAAATCAATGAAAGGATTGGCGCACGGTGATCTTTATTCTTCTATCCTTACTTTGCGCTCACTGTTGTATCTCTTGCAAGATAAAGAAGAAGTAGCGAAAATATATTTTAGAAAGTTATCCCAAGATAAGCTTATTTCTGCTGAGCATAGAGCTGTTGCTAGTAAGAATTTAGGCGTCCTAGAGACTGAATAAAGGATTCATAATTAAATGTCTAAGGTAGTAACAATAACCCATACAGTAGATGCTTCGCCCGAGGCCTTACTTAAAGCTGACTTAGTTGTTAGATCGTATTGTGACCTACCTAGGTCTCAGATTAGAGCATTATTTCAGAATGCCTGTGTCTATATAAATGAAAGAGTTTGTTACAATCCAGGTGCTGATTTAAAAGTTGGCCAAGTTTTAAGACTCACTTTTGAGGACGGACGAAAGTATAAAGAAACAAAAAAACTTGTTCCCAGTGATGCCTATGAAGTGGTGTATGAAGATGGACATTTATTGGTAGTCAATAAGCGAGCTGGGGTACTAACTGTGCCTACTCGTTCGGGTAAGGATAATCTTACTTTGATTGATTTAATTGCAAATGATTTCCCCAAGGGATTAAATATTCACCTAGTTCATAGATTAGATAGAGATACTTCTGGTTTATTAGTGTTTGCAAAAAGCTTTGGGGTTGCTACAAAGTTAAAGAATCAATTTGAAGCTAGGAAACCAGAGCGAATATATGATGCGTTTGTAGCTGGTGAGGTTAGTCCTAAAATAGGAACTTATGAGTCTTATTTAACGACGGATGAAGACTTAAATCAGTATTCAGTGAAGGATCCGAATAAAGGTAAGTTAGCTGTAACTCATTATGAAGTTCATAAGTACTGCAGTGGGGCAACTTGGGTTAAGGTGAAGCTAGAAACAGGTAGGAGAAACCAGATTAGAGTTCATTTTGCAGAAAAAGATCATCCAGTCTTAGGTGATGCGAGGTATAAAACGGAACTAGCAAAACATCCTGCCTGGAAAGAGGACTATCTTGCATTACATGCTAGAACACTTGGATTTAAACATCCATCCACGGGTAAGTTTTTATCTTTTGATTCAGATCTTCCTGATCGAATGAAGAGATTTCTAGTTAGGCTAGAGGATTAGCTCGAAATAATATTTGCAACATAAATTTCTTATTGGTCACAATGATCTTGAAGATCGTTGGTAAATAGTTAGATTCTAAGGCTTTTGCATTTGCCCAATTACTTACTTTAAACATTTAAAGTAAGTTTTTTATGGGGTATCGGAATTTTTTGCGAATATTTGCGATAATGTATTAAATGAATTTATTTAGTTATTAGGGCTTTATTTTTATTTAATAGAATCCTAGTATAATTACCAATTATTGCTCTTGACCTTAATTTGGAGAAAGAATGCGTATTGCCTGTGTTGACAAGACTGCTACGGACCGGCTCAAGTTGGAGCAACTACTTGAAGATGGCTTTAGGGAGTGTCGTAGAACAATAGGTCATCTATTGGTAGCTAAATTCTATCCAAGTTCTAAAGAAGAAGCTCTAGTTAATTCTCCTCCTAATATTTTAATCGTAGGACCAGCCTTTTCAGTCGATGAATCATTAACTTTTGTCAGAGATTGGAAGGCACTTCATCCGCATGTGCCTATATTTGTTTTTACTTCAGAAGAAGATTATTCTTTAAGAGTTCTCAAGAGATTCGAACCATATGTAGCTGAAGTTTTCTGTCAAGCAGACAAGGCATCTAGATATGTATTCTCTATTACTAGCGTTACTGATTCCTCTAAAAGTCATAATCGAGGGCAACTAGTATTAGTCCAAGGAGTAAAAGGCGGAGTAGGTGTTACTTCTATCGTTGGTGGTTTGGCGCATGCATATCAAGAGATGGGTAAGTCTGTCGTTGTAGTAGATTTATCAAAGGGTGGGGTGTTCTCTCAGTTTATGTTGTCTGATAAATGGCAATCAGCTGAGTTCTCTGAAATGATAGCTGAAGGTGTAGTGCCTGATGCGGACCGAATTGAAAGACTCTTGGTAGTTTTAAAAAATGGGCTTCAAGTATTACCTTCTCCCTCCGGTGCAGGTGAAATTAGGGAGCTTTATGTTAGAGATTCTGAAAGATTGGAAGTCCCTCTTTATGTGGTAGATCGATTATTAGAGTTATTTGACGTAGTGTTAGTTGATACTGCTAGTACCGAAGGTATTTTAACTTTTGCTCTTTCCTGTAGGGCTGATTGTAGGTTGGTTGTAAGCGGTAATGATACTGGTTCAGTGCATTTATTAGGCTCTATGATTAGTGAGTTTCAAGGGCATCAAGAAGGGCAAACTAAGATTGTAATTAATAAGCTTGTTTCTAAGGGCCTTAATCGAGAAGATGTTTTGGATTTCGTTTCTTGGAATCCTCACTTTGATCAGGAAATGCTATTTGATATTGAAATACCATACGAAGAACGCGCTTCAATGTGGATTGGTACTGGTAATACGATATTCACGGAGGGTTCTAAAAAGATTAGAAATGCTTTAGTCGCTTTAGCTACCACTTCTGTCGGTTCAGCTGATAAGATTTCTGCTACAAAACGAATTACCTTGCGTAATACATTCGGAATCTTTGCTAGTAAAAAGAAGTTAGAGTTGCCTCATGATAGGAGGGAAGCATTACCGATGTTCCCCCCAGATATTCATTTAGATAATGGAGCTGATTTTAAGAGTGGTGTTGGACAAATTGGAGCCTTCGGAGATGATGAATCTCAGTTGTCCTACTCCCCACCGAAGAGAGTTGTTAATGAGTAATTAGTGTAGTGATATTTTATATAAAAAAAGGAGAAAAAATGGAAAATGTAAAAATTAGTTCGGGAGAAAGAGGTTCGTTGTCATTAGAGCACATACTTTTTATCGGAGCGGTTGTTCTTATCACGACTGGGCTTGGAGTTTTCTACGGAAATATTAATACATATTTTTCGAACGTAGGATTTAGTACTGCTCCAGCTAATCTTGGTTCAAGTAGTAATTAGCAATTGAAAGTTTACTCTGAATTACGAGGTGACAGTTGAAACACAAGTCAAAGAAGCCAAAGCGCATTAATTCAAATATAAATTTTGGTTATGCTTTTGGTGTCATGTGCCTTGTTGTTTCAGTTATGTTTGTCACCTTGTATTCACGAGCTAAAGAACCAGTCCCTGCAATCTCTGTCCAAGGGGCTGGGCAGACTCAAGCTTTAAAAATTGAAGTGCCTACTAGGCAAATTTTTAAAGGGGAGCGATTGGCGAATGTTCCATTTACTACTATTGATTGGCCAGCTACCTCAGACCTTTCTTCTTTTGCAAAATCTAGAGCTCAATTGAGCGATAAATTCGCTAATACTAACATTTCCCCCTATATGCCTGTACCGATTAACGCGGTAGCAGATGCTTCCAGTGAAGCAAATGTTGTAGTCGAAGGTATTCCCCCAGGCTATAGAGCTGTGTCAGTTAAGGTGGATGTAGAATCTTCTGTAGAGGGATGGGCGCAGACTGGAAATTTTGTAGATGTTATAGTTTTAAGGCAGTCACCAGATCCCGATTTAGGAATCGAGGCTAAGGTTATTGCGGAGAATGTAAAGATATTATCAGCTGGTTCTTCTGCAGAACAGACTCATCAGGGAAGTAGTGCTGTTAGACCACCTTCGACAGTTACTCTATTAGCTACAGCAGAAGACGCATTAAAAATTAGAACTGCTTCGACTTTAGGGCGATTGACCTTCTCTCTTAGGGGAGTTGGAGATGAGATTCCTAGTCCAGCAGTAGCTATGAATCAAAAGATGTTGTTAGGAGGTTCAAGGACTTTAACTGAAAAACAGAAAGATGATTATAAAGGCCAAGCGAGAGGTCCAGATGGTAAGTTGTATGTTTTAGATTCTGATTCCAAATGGGTTAAGGATATTAAGGAAATAACCCGAGCACCTAAAGAGCATTAGACTTATGCAAGACAATGAGCAGAAGAAATTCTTTAGTATAGATGAGATTAGGTCGCGTTATAATAGTGTTAATAAATTAGAGTCAGTATCTTCTGTCAGGCAGGATATGCGGGTAGATAGAGAGCTCACTGCAAGTGCTAAGCACGTAGTGAGGGAAGCTAAAAAGGTTTTGGCGAATATAGGTCCTGATTCCTTTGAGAGAAAGGTGCCTTCGGAAAGAAATTTAGTAGATATCGTTAGGTCTATTGAAGAATCTGAAGGGGAGGATCTAACCGCGCGTGAAAGGGATCATGCCCTAAAGGCTTTAAGCGCATCTCTCGATCATTATGATATTTTAACACCTTTGATACAGAACCCTTCTGTAAACGATATTATTATTTCAAAATATAATGATATTAGCATTCAAGTAGAAAGAAAAAATATTCAGACCGACATATCCTTTCCGGATCATGAATCTTATCTAGCTTTTATTGAAAGTCTTCTAAAACGAGCAGGCAAATCCTGTACTGTGGCTATGCCGGTAGTGGATGTTGCAGTCGATCCAAGTATAAGGGCATGCGTAACGCATGAGTCTTTATCTCCTCATGGAATGGGACCTTTATTAACTCTTCGAGTTTCTAGGTTTAAATCTATTAGTTTAAATGGATTATGTGCTTTAGGTTTGGCACCTAAGGAGGTATTCGATTACTTAAGTGGTTTAATGAGAGTAAATGAGGGTGCAATATTAATCGCGGGTGAAGTGGGTACAGGAAAGACGACTTTAGTTCGTGCTTTAACTGGTACTATCGATGAGGCTGAAGCGATATTAGTTATTGAAGATACTAATGAGATAGAACTTCAGCGGGCGTTCGTTCGTACTATCTTAACTCGGGAGTCAAATTTGGAAGGAATTGGAAAAGTTTCACCTGCTCAGGCAATTCGAGCTGGCATGAGAATGGCTATGAACAGGATAATACTTGGGGAGATTAGAGATGGTGAGGCTGCTGAAGCCTTTGTGGATGTTTGTTCATCGGGACATCCTGGGATTTCAACTGTGCATGCAAAGTCTGCAAGGGACGCAATTGGGAGAATGGAATTATTCTTATCAAGGGCTCAGGGAGAGGTGGGGATAGAAACGATTCGTAAGCAAATAGCTAATGCGATTACAGTAGTAGTATATATTGGTATCGATCAGGTCTACGGTAAGAGGAAAATACTTTCAGTACATGAAATAGAAAATGCATCTGATGGTTCTGTTCGTATGGGACCAATGTATGAATATTCCAATGATTTCAGAGCTCATTGGAAGAGAGGTACCGGAATTAGTAAGTTCCAAAGCTTTTTAAGTGATATGGGAATTCGATTATCTCCACCTGGTACTGTTTTTGATTCTGGGGAGCAGGGAAATGTTAATTAGTATCTCAGAATTAAGAGAAGCCAGGTTAAGAAAGCTTCACATTAGACGGCTACAGAACTTAAGTTCTAGTTATTCTAAGAAGGATTTTACAAAACATAATTTTAAGATTAAAGACGATAGTAATGATGATTTGGCTTTAGAAGGTACTGGAGAGGAAAAAAAGTACTTAGGCGCATTTTCAAGAATACAAATATTATTTTTTGTTTCAGTAATGATAGCTAGTTTATATGTAGGTTTTATTTTTAAGAAGAAATTCATAGTTGTTGTTTCTATTATTCCTGTTTTAGTGTCGAGATACTTGAATCGTAGGAGAGTTATAGCTGAGCAGCAGGAGTTTATTAGTGAGTATCCGGCGGTGTTACTAGCTACTGCATCTAACTTAAAGGCGGGTCTATCTGTATATAGTGCTTTGGAAAGGGCTATACAATTATTAGATGAGAATAGTCGAATAAAAGCTGAAATAAGATCCTTACTAGAGCAGGTTTCAAGGGGCGTGCCAAAGGAGGTTGCTGTAAGTGAGTTTGCCGAAGGTATTGATTTGCCTGAGTTGAGACTCTTTAAGAGAGCTTTTATATTAGTGTTGGTACATGGAGGAAAGTTCTCTAGAACACTGGAGAGGTTAAGTGAGGTATGTAGGGATAGAGATGCCCTAGTGAAATCAGCAAATGTAAGTACCGCTAGCATGCGAATGACTGCGAATGTGCTTTTAGCTATAGCACCTTTACTAATGTTGGTCCTATCCTTTAGAACCAAAGGCTTCTGGACTATCTTATTTGAAAATTCTATCGCATCTGGTTTGGGAATCGTAGGTGCTTCAATTATCATTGGTGCATTTTTTATACTTCGTAAATTGAGTGATTTTAAGCCATAACTATGATTTTAATTTTAAAAAGAGTTAGAAGCGATAAAAGGAAGCTCGAAGTCTTAGGCGAGTATTATCGTGAGGTAGGTGATGATGGTGATATTGATTTTAGTTCCATTATAGGAGCGGACAAGAATTTAAACAGTCGCTTAGTCGATGCTGGATATATTGATTCAGATGAACAGAGTCAGGTAAACAAGACTAGGAATATCCTGATACTACTATTCACTGCTTTATCGGGAGCCTTAGCCTTTTTAGTTTTCAAGTCAATTATTGCGTTAGTTATAGGGTTTGTAATCGGACTATATATTGCATCGATTGGCTGGTTATTATGGCTAAAGGCTAAAGCAAGAGATGTGCTTAGATCCGCTTATTTTGATCTACCATTAATATTAGAAGAATTAATACTGCTAATAGAATCTGGATTAGGTCTGTTTCCTGCTATGGAGAAGGTGTGTCAGTTAGATCGGAATGAAAATGTTAATAAAGTGGGGCTTTGTAGGAAGGTCTTTAGAAAGTCTTTTCAGTTAGCTGTTCATGGTATGCCTATAAGCCAGGCATTTTCAGTCGTTTCTAAGTCAATTAATTGTATTCCACTGAAACAGGTTTTAATTCATTTAGATGTTAGTGCTAGTATCGGTGGAGAATTGTTAACTTCCTTAAGAGCATTAAGTGATCAGGTGCATAAGGAGTGGAAGATGCAGGTAGAGACACGAGTTAGAAAATTAGAGAATATTGTAGTGTTCCCAGTGTTTATGGCCGTCATGGGGCTATTACTTTTAACTTCTGCGGTTCCCTTGGTTCCTGTCTTTGAATTTATGTCTAGCTTAAATAAAAATAATTCTGGTGGGGCCACAATGAATAGCAATGTAGCTGGACTAAGTCCTGTGAGCTTGGATAAACTTGGAGATAATAAGTGACTAAAATTAAATATATTTTAAATCTAATTTTTAAGTCCTTTCGACCGAAACGGCGGTTGGGAGTTAAGAATAGTATTGAGAGTCTTAACTTAGATAAGTTGGCTGAATCTCATGGTTTAACCCTAGAGAGGGTTGGTAGATTTTTAGAGTCTGAATTAAATTGGATTTATCAAAAGCAGATACTACTAAACTCCATTGACTTTAACCTAGAGATTTCAGACGTTGATCAGTTGGCTGAATTTTCCGCATTAGAACTTTTCTTAGATAAGACCGGAAGGAAACGATTTATAACTTCTAATCCAGATCTAATTATGTCTTCTGGTGCTAGATATAAGTCTTTGCAACGCTCTGCCTCCGAATTTCAATTGGCTAGTTTTCAAAGTCTAGAATCAGCCTTGAAAAAGTTTAAAGTGGTAAAGGAAGTACTAGAGGTTGTGCCTCAAGCGCAAAGGTTATCTTTTAGCGTATTCTTACTTTCTCTTTTAGACTGCTTAGAATTAGGAGCACGGAGAGTTGAGTATTATGGGGGTAGGTATGTTGCTACTAGTGAAGTAGATAAGTATGAAGGCGTTGTTCCTCTTGAAGTTGTTCGGTTGGTAAAAGACTTTTTATCTAAAGATTTCATTCTGCCTATGGAAGTACTTTTTAAACAGATTGGCATAAAAAGTTTCCCTTCTTATGGCTTAACGCCAGAAGGCTTCTTTATAGCGGTAGAGAGTATGCAGGAACAGAAAGGAGCTTCCTCGGTAGATAGGTATAAGCACATACTTTTAGTTGATGATGATCAAAGATTTGGAGATATTCTAAAGCGGGGAATTAGTTTAAAGGGGTTTAGAGTCTCAGTTACTGGCTCTGCTAAGCAGGCCATCGAGTACTTAAATACTCCTGGCGTTAAGATAGATTTGGTTGTTAGTGACTTTCATATGCCTAACTATTCAGGCGCTTCATTGATTGCAAGCATTCGAGAAGTAGATAAGAATCTACCCATTATTGGTTTGACGGGAGATACTCATCCAGAATCTCATATAAGTTTTATCTCAGCAGGAGCAAATGCAATCGTTAGAAAATCGGATGATCCAAAAGTTCTTTTGGCATGGATTTATAAATTATTAAATGAAGATAGGCAGTTAAAAGTAGCTTAAGAGTATGCAGTTTTTTCTTGAAGTACTTGATTCTTGGATGTCTGTTAGTCCAGTTATTTATCTTTGTGGCGCGGTAATTTTGTGTATTATTTTGCTTTATCGGGAAATTTTGTCCTTGCATCGGGATCTTTCTAAGTTATCTGATAGCTTGCGAGTTTTAATTCGCTCAGGACGCTCGCCTGAGAGCATTAGATTTAAAAGTTCAGTTATAGAGGGTATGTGGAGAAGAATCGTTTCGTATAATGCAGGAATTCTAAAAGAACGAGATTCTCAGAATGATATTTCACAGATTCTAGCGAGTGGACGGGGTATCGTGGAATCAAGTCTAGAGGATGATAAGATCCTTAATGTTCTTTGTGATGTATTATTAAAGAGTGCATCTCCGGAGGCAATATTTGTTGCCGTGGCTATTAAGAATACGAAAGGATGGGAGTTGGTTTCAACTTCTGGAGTTTCTAAGGCTAGGTTGTCTGATCCTTTTATTATAGTTTCTGATAAGTTACCTTTGGACTATCGAGATACGGTTTATACTCAAGCAAGTAATGGATTAGAATTTGATTTTAGGGCGATTGGTGTTGGCTTATCTTTATTTGTTCCTTTAAAAACTGATTCTGGAGATGTTATCGGTGTCGTTTGGATGGGCTTTACTGAGCATTCAGGTGCGATTCCAGAAGGGAGAAAGCATACTATCGAGCTAATAGCTCAACATGCTTCTGTATCGTATGTGAAATCAAGAGAGCGTAATAAGAATAGAAGAGTGGATGAGCAGAAGAAGGAGGAAATGTTATCTCTGTCACATGATATGAAAGCTCCGGGGACTAGAGCCTTGTATGCGGTAAGAGAGTTGGATTCTATTTTAGAAGCAAGAGGATTGAATGATGAGAAAGCTTTAGCTCAGGAGATAGAGTATGCGTTAGTTGAGCAAGGCGGACTTATAGATCAGTTATTTAATGTTGATTCTAATTTGTCAGAGCAGAAGGCAGTACCTCATTTAGAAATTGATGTTGGTGCGGTAGTAAAATCTCGTGTTAATGCGTTTAGAATTATTGCAAAGAGTGTGGGCTTGGAACTTAAGGCAGTGGAGTTGGTTCGAGCTAAAGCAAGATTTTCTAAAGATAATTTAGAGAGGATTCTAGATAATTTAATTAGTAACTCCATAAAGTATAGTGCTTCTGGGTGTATTGAAGTTGTGCTTGATGGATCGGGTAGTACTTTAAGAATCGATGTACGTGATCATGGAATTGGAGTAGATGAAGAAATACGTAAATATTTATTTTCATCGCGTATTAGGGGTGCTAAAGAAGTTTCAAGGCAGGGACATAGATATGGCCTGACTGTAGTAAAAACATTGGTCGAGGAGATGGGTGGGTCTGTTGGCTTTTTGCCTAATATCCCCTCAGGGTCGGTGTTTTATGTAGAAGTACCCGCGAGTAAAATTGTTCCTATTCAAGATTCATTATCAAATGCGATGCAGGTTCTTGTTGTTGATGATGACCCTTTAGTTAGGGCTACTCATGAGAGATGGTTAGCTAGTTTAGGTATTCGAGTCTACGGTGTTTCGACTTTTAAAGAAGCAATTGATCATATTGTTATAAAGAAGCCTGACTACGTGCTTACTGATTATCAGCTACCCGGAGAAGAAATAGTCCGGTTTTTAGACTTATTACCCCAAGATTTAGAGGTTATAGTGGTTAGTGGAAGAAGTCAGTCTGGTATTAGGAAGCAGCTATCTGCCTATGGGAATGTAAAAGCGATTCTTGAAAAGCCTATTAGTAAGTCTCAGTTAAGAGATCTTTTATTTAGTGTTGAAGATGGAGTTATTGGCAATCTTCTAGCTAGGAAAATCGCATGAGAATATTTATCTTACTTCCATTTTTTCTTTTTTTTGTAGGGCAGGTAGATGCCGCTCCTAGTAGGATGGATTTAGCGGTAAATATTTTGCGTCAATTCCAAGCAGAAGTTGATATTAGAGATGGAGGAATTTGTGTTTTTAAAGATGCAGCTAAGCCTTTTTCGCAAAGAGTTATGTTGGATTGTGAATCTTTTTTAAATGAGCTTTTAGTGGATCATGATAATTTTAAGAAAAATTCATCTCCATATCTATTAGACAGTTTGTTCTCGTATGCGGAAGCTATTCTAGGTTCACTTTATACCGAAGGTGTTTTTGTACTTCCCGAGGAAAAGGAATCAGAAGCAATTATTGTGGCTAGAATTTTAATCTATGTTTCTCAGCTAAATACGACTCAGGGGCCAGAGTATGTTTCTCAAAGGATCTTTGATTTCTATAATAAAAATAAGAATGAAATAAACCCCATTTTAGAGTCCTTAAAGGATGAGCAGACTGTTAGTAAGTTAATTTTAGTTCTTAATGAGCTGAATGTTAAAGAGAAGGATGATCAGATTAATCTTACGACGCGAGAGGACTTGGTAGAAAAATTGGATGTAGCTACTGTGCCAGTTTTAGAGGCTAAGGTAGAGGATAGTGTTAGTCCCATAGAAACTTCTAAAAATAGCTCTCTTGGGTATTATGTGGCTTTAGGTTTAATGGTAATTTTGGT
>JBILFC010000091.1:0-9851 GCA_044351785.1 Bdellovibrionota bacterium | reverse complement strand
AGCTTGGTGATCTAGTTGAAAAAATCTGTGATCCAATTATTAGCGTAGGTAACTATCTTAGAAGAACTGGTGTTACTCCCGAAGTTAGGGAAATCTCAGCAGAAGCTAAGAAGGTACTAAGTGAGTCTTTTGAGAATAAGAACTATGTTGAGTACATTAAGACACTAGATGATATTGAAGTACTTGAGCTAGCTCAAAGATGTAGAGGCGGTATTCACATTGCAAGTCCAGTATTTGAGGGAGTTAAGGAGGAGCAAGTTGCTGAGTTATCATTGGTATCTGGTAATACTGTCGATAATCAGTTCGGAAGAACTGTTTTATATGATGGTAAGACAGGGGAGACTTTCTCTGAAAAAGTGACAGTTGGGGTAATGTATATCCTTAAACTTCACCACTTGGTTGATGAGAAGATTCACGCTAGATCCATTGGGCCATACTCACTAGTTACTCAGCAGCCACTTGGTGGTAAGGCTCAGTTCGGTGGTCAGAGACTTGGGGAAATGGAAGTGTGGGCACTCGAAGCTTACGGCGCTGCTTATACATTACAAGAGTTCCTAACAGTTAAGTCTGATGACGTAGCTGGTAGAACACGTATGTACGAAGCTATTGTTAAGGGTGAGAATGTGCTTGAACCAGGTCTTCCTGAATCATTCAACGTTATGGTTAAGGAGTTGATGAGTTTGAGTCTCGATGTTGAACTTGTTGAACCTAAGGACGAAGAAGATGTCGTAGGGGAAACTGGTAGTGGTATCACTAAAGAGATGTTAGCGAGAGCTAATGTTCAAGTAGAAGATGAACCCGATGTCGAAATTATGTAGTCATCAAGTAGGGCAGATCTTATGATCTGCCCTAAGTAAGTTTTAGTAGAATAAGAAATAAAATTTTAAAAATTGGAATAATCTGGGTCAAATATGGACGATATATTTAGTCTTTTTGAGAAACCTAAAAACCCTTCTAATGTAGAAGCAATACGTATTGGTATAGCCAGTGCTGATAAGATACGTTCTTGGTCATTCGGTCAGGTTAAGAAGCCAGAGACCATTAACTATAGAACATTTAAACCAGAAAGGGATGGTTTGTTCTGCGCAAAGATCTTTGGTCCAACTAAGGATTATGAGTGTAACTGCGGTAAGTATAAGAGAATGAGACACCGTGGTGTAGTGTGTGAGAAGTGCGGTGTTGAAGTTATTCAATCTAAGGTAAGAAGAGAGAGAATGGGTCATATCGACCTTGCTGCTCCTGTTGCTCATATCTGGTTCATGAGAAGTTTACCAAGCAGAATTGGTAATATTCTTGATCTATCATTAAGAGAGCTTGAAAAGGTTCTATACTTTGAATCTTATATCGTACTTGATAAAGGTAAGACTAAGTTCACTAATAATCAACTTATTAGTGATATGGATTATAGAAAAGCTTTAGAAGACTTTGGTAGTGATGCATTTAGAGCAGGAATTGGTGCAGAAGCTGTTAAAGAACTTCTTTCAAGAGTAAATGTTAAGGAAACTTTTCATCAACTTCGTCAAGAGCTAAGAGATGCTACTAGTGAAGCTAAGAGAAAGAAATTAGTTAAGAGATTAAAAGTTCTTCAAGCATTTTTAGATAGTGGTAATGATCCTCAATGGATGGTGCTTGATTGTGTGCCTGTTATCCCACCTGATTTAAGACCTCTTGTTCCATTAGATGGTGGAAGATTTGCTACAAGTGATCTTAACGATCTATACAGAAGAGTTATCAATAGAAATAACCGTCTTAAGAAGTTAATGGAACTTTCCGCTCCTGATATCATTATCAGAAACGAAAAAAGAATGCTTCAAGAAGCAGTAGATGCATTATTCGATAACGGAAGACGTGGAAGAGTTATTACTGGAACTAACAAGAGACCACTTAAGTCCTTGTCAGACATGCTTAAAGGTAAGACTGGAAGATTTAGACAGAACTTATTAGGTAAGCGAGTTGATTACTCTGGACGATCTGTGATCGTTGTAGGTCCTGAATTAAGACTTCATCAGTGCGGTCTTCCTAAGTTAATGGCCTTAGAACTTTTCAAGCCTTTTATCTATCAGAAGTTAGAAGAGAAGGGATTTGCAAGTACTATTAAGAGCGCTAAGAAATTAGTAGAACTTCAGAAGTCAGTTGTATGGGATATGCTTGACGAGGTGATTAAAGAGCACCCAGTTATGTTAAACCGTGCACCTACACTTCACAGATTAGGTATTCAAGCTTTTGAACCGATCTTGATTGAAGGTAAAGCAATTCAACTTCACCCATTAGTTTGTACTGCTTTTAACGCCGATTTTGACGGTGACCAAATGGCGGTGCATGTGCCTCTTTCAGTAGAAGCACAAGTTGAAGCTAGAGTGTTAATGATGTCTACTAATAACGTACTGAGCCCAGCGAATGGTAAGCCAATTATCGTTCCATCTCAAGATATTGTTCTTGGACTTTATTATCTTACAAGAGAGAGACCATTTGCGAAGGGAAGTGGAAAAGTATTCTCTAGTCCTGATGAAGTAAGACATGCTTACGAGTCTGGACTTATTGATATTCAAGCGTCGATTAAGGTACGTGTTGATGGAATCCTTGAAGCTACTACAGTAGGACGTGTTCTACTTTATGATATCTTCCCAGAAGGCTTTGACTTTAAGTATGCAAATAAAGTCATGAGTAAGAAGGAACTTGGTAACTTAGTTAACGAGTGCTTCCGTCTTTGTGGCAATAAAGCTACAGTGATACTTTCAGATAAGTTGAAGGATCTTGGTTATAAGTTCGCAACTAAGGCGGGTATTTCTATCGGTATGACTGATATGACTATTCCTCCTTCTAAGGTTCAGTTAATGGCTGAGGCTGAGTCCAGAATTGCTACTGTTGAACAACAGTATCAAGAAGGTCTTATCACTACAGGGGAAAGATACAATAAGGCGATTGATATCTGGGCAGATATCGGGGACAGAGTAGCTGTGGACATGATGAGTGGTATCGCTACAGAAAGTTTTACAGACGGTAAAACTAAAGTAGAAGGTGCTAGCTTTAATCCTATTTACATGATGGCTGATTCTGGAGCGAGAGGTTCAAGTCAGCAGATCAGACAGCTAGCTGGAATGAGAGGTCTGATGGCTAAGCCGGATGGATCTATCATTGAAACACCAATTCGAGCGAACTTTAGAGAAGGTCTTAGCGTAGGTGAGTACTTTATATCTACTCACGGAGCTAGAAAGGGTCTTGCCGATACCGCTCTTAAGACTGCAAACTCTGGATATCTAACAAGACGTCTAGTGGATGTTGCTCAGGATGCTGTAATTACAGGTTATGATTGTGGAACTATGAATGGTATGGAAGTAACTGCTTTAACAGAAGCAGGAGAGGAGATTGAATCTCTATACGACCGTATCCTAGGTAGAATTGCTTTAGATGATGTTGTCGATCCATTAACTAACAATGTGCTTGTTGGTTCTAATGAAGAGATAACAGAAGATATCGCAACAGCAATTACTGATTCTGGTATTGATCACGTGATGATTAGATCAGCTTTAACTTGTGAACAGAGATTTGGTGTGTGTTCATTATGTTATGGTCGGGATCTTGCTCGCGGACACATTGTAAACCTTGGAGAGACTGTTGGTGTTATTGCCGCACAGTCTATCGGGGAACCTGGTACTCAGTTAACGATGAGAACGTTCCACATCGGTGGTACTGCAACTGGTCGAGCGGAGCAAACTAACTTACAAGCTAGATATGCTGGTGTTATTAAATACCAAGATGCTAACATTGTAGAAGCTCCTCGTGGTAAAGTTGTCATGGGTAGAAAGGCAGAACTTATCATTATCGATCCTAAAGAGGGTCGTGAGAAAGAGCGTCATTCACTTGTATACGGGTCTACTTTAAAGTGGGCTGATGGTGATACTGTTAAGGCTGGAGAGTTGTTAGCTGAATGGGATCCGTTCTCGGTTCCAATCATGACTGAAGTCGGTGGTATCGCTACTTACAAGGATCTTAACGAATATACTCTTGAAGAGAGAACAGACGAAAGAACTGGTTTCGCTGAGAGAGAAATTGTTGAGTCTAAGGATCGTTCACTTGATTTAAGACCAGCGATTATAATTAAAGCTGAGAGCGGAAAGGAACATACTTTCTATCTTCCAGTTGGAGTTAAGGTAGTTGTTGCGAACAATGAACAAGTTTTCCCTGGATCTGTTCTAGCGAAGAGAGAAAGAGAAAGTACTAAGACTAAGGATATTACAGGAGGTCTTCCACGAGTGGCTGAATTATTCGAAGCTCGTAAGCCTAAGAATCCTGCAGATGTTACAGATATCGATGGTACTGTAAGTTTCGGTGAAGATTATAGAGGTAAGAGAAGAGTTATTGTAACTCCTGAAGTTGGTGATCCAGTAGAATACTATATCGCTAAGAACAAGCATTTACTTGTTGAAAGAGGTGATAGAGTAAGAAGTGGTGATGCTTTAACTTCTGGTTCTGCTAACCCGCATGATATTCTTAGAATTCTTGGTGTTAGAGAACTTGCTAGATATCTAGTGAACGAGGCTCAGGAAGTTTATCGTCTTCAAGGTGTGAAGATCAACGATAAGCATATTGAAGTTATCGTTAGGGGATACTAAGTTCCTTGATGGTGAGTCTGTTGATAGATTTACATTCGCAGATGATAACGATAGAGTTATTGCTGAGGGTGGAAAGCCTGCAACTTATGAGCCTCTTTTACTTGGTATTACTAAGGCGTCTCTTTCAACTGAAAGTTTTATTTCAGCTGCGAGTTTCCAAGAAACTACTAAGGTACTTACTGAGGCTTCAATCTCTGGTAAGGTTGATATCCTTCGTGGTCTTAAGGAGAACGTTATCATGGGTAGACTTATACCTGCTGGTACTGGCTTTATTACTCACCCAGAGGAAGAAGTTAATATCGAAGTTGATGGACAGATTGCTGCAAATGAGGCTAAGGACGAAGCTCCAGTGTTTCAACAGCAAGGACCAACAACTATCCGTATGCCACTAAGAATGGGTCGGTTAGGAACAGATCATTCGCATGCTTAATGCATAAAGAATAATCTTTAGAACGGGGCTCTATATGGGGCCCGTTTTTATTTGGTTTTTAAATTTATTGTAATGGGTAGAAGATTTAGGTAGTGCTTAGATGTGGCACTTTGGGTTTTGTTTATTCTATCGGAGCAATAAGATGGTTCATCGAGTGCGGCACCGTAGAAAATCGATATTTACAAGGCAGATGATTACCGGGAGTCCTTTGAAGAAGCCAAAGCATCGCCGACCTATATGGCAGTTGGTGCGGGAGGAGTTGATTTTTCAAATTGAAAATTGGGGAACGCCTACAGATGAAGAGAGTAGGCTACTTTAGCGCTTAAGTGCCTCTTCGTGTAAAAGTATGGATGATAACAGAGGCGTGAATGAGGTCTGGCGAGCAAATTTGCAGCGTCATGCAGGTCTAGGAGAACGCGTTCTTTCATCTGATAGATCGCATGGTGGGCAGGTTGGTGAAAGAGCGAATGCATTTGATCAGGCAGTTGAAGGGATTTATCAGATTATGATTCGCTTCTTGGAGGCCGGCTTAGGTCGAAAGGAATTAAATTTGGTTCGAAATTTTTGGAACAAATTGAGACCAGAGAGAAAGAGTTAGTGCTGAGAAGTGAAATTGGTTTTTCTTTTTTTCTATAGGAGATGGAGCGATGAGAACGGATGATTTGGTTAATTTGATTCTAGGAGAACTTCAGCATTATCACGGACTGTCCGTGGTTGAATTTGCGAAAGGTGATCCTATCGCAGTTTTACTTGTTAAGGTGCAAAGTGGATTTCAGGGGACAGAGATTCGTTTTGAGCGGCTAAAAAAATTAGCAGAATTAATGCTGTCTCCGGCATTGTGGTTTGATGAAGTGAATCGTGGAACGCAACACGAGGGATTTGACTACGTCAGTTCCGTATTGACAGATGCTATGAATCATTATTCTCAGCATGGTCTAGGTTACCCAAAGGTAAGGTCGCGGATACTTCATCATTACATGCGTAACAGTGGCGAGCGGTTTGTTCGGTTGGCAGATATGGATGGTATCGCGATGACCTTAACGTCGACTCTGGAATGTCTCTTGCAGGCTATGCTCGGGGATGATGGCAAGATTCCAGAGCTTGGAGTGAGGCTTATTCATCCAAATGCATGTGCTGTTATGCAAACTAGGATGTCAGCATTATATGCTTGAAACGTATTTGGCATTGTGAAGACTAAGGTAGGTTTGTTCCTATTGAAGGTTGAAGCAGTGCCATTTCTAATTACTATCTAAATCTATTTTCCCTAACGGATAGCCTACGTCCTTACTTAACCCGCTGTAAAAGCTAAATTTATACTAATCTTTAATAAATTGCCCTAAATACTTCACTAAATTAATCTTATTTGATAGGTTCAGCCTTGATTATTGTTCTTTAAAAAAGATTTAAGGTGAGGGAAGAAGTTTAGATAGTGCTTAAAAGTGGCACTGGTTTTTGTTAGGTTACATTTCGCTTCTTTGGGACGAAAGGATAGAGCAATGTCAGAAGCATTGAGATCATTGAGATCACATATCGTTGATTCGTTGGATAAGATCGGTCCTGATTTTAACTCGGACGATTTGAAGGCTAGGGTTAATTCGGCAACTGATGAGAGGTTATTGGCATCTCTTTTGGAGTTGATTCTTTCCTATTTTGTCTGGCTTGAGAATTTTATATTACTGAGGATTGCAACTCGGTTACTGCCTTCTCCTAGTGGAGAACAGCCAGCTGAGGTTCTAATTTCAGATAATGAATTCTTCAGTATCAGAGACTTTCTCTTAGCGTCTGCTAAGGCAAGTAAGCCAGATGCTGAGAATGCAAGTTTTCTTAGGACTATTTTCGACTATAGGTGGCGCTCGAAGTTGTGTTATTTGAATTTGCTCGATCTTAGGATGACAATCTTAAGTGCTAGACTGAGCGACGAAGTAGACATCGAGCCCGATACTGTGGATGAAACTATTCCCCCAGAGGCATATGCTTACCTTGTTCATCAAGATGCTCGGGAAGACGTATTAAATATTCGTTCAGAGGTTCAGTAATTGGTAGTTTTTCAGTCCCCTTTACTTCTAAGGGGATGAATCTTTTTGTTGAAAGGAATTGTTCAGATGGCGTTAGCCAAATTGAAAAAACGGGCTAAGAATTCTGGTCGGCGAAACCACATGGGTGGAAAGTCACATCGCAGGAAGACGCTTGTTCTGATGGAAGTTTTGGCAAGGCAGATTGAGTCTCTGCCAGGAAATAAACGAGCACAGCTTAATAAGGTGCGAGGGTATCGAGGAGATATTCGTTTCTTCGGCGCGTTGCAGGGGATCTGGATGGCAGCACAGAAAGGCTCTGGTAATACAGATGAGGCCGTGCACTTTTTGTATGGTACGATCGAAAAGTTGGCAAAACAGGGCAGGACAGCTGATGAGTGTTTAGCAGCACTTCAGATTCAAGAGCTGCCAGCCGAGTAGAGTTCAGTAGGTGGCAGATCGTGGCACTTGTTCGAACTTCTCCAAAAGAAGGTTTTAGAACAGTGCCATTTTTAATTACTATCTAAAAAGTCGGCCAAGGGATTAAAATCCCTCCAAAAAACCTCTTTGAGATGAGGAAATTCGGTACCGACTTTTTTGGGTTCATTTCCGAAATAGAAGTAAGGCCCCAAAAATAAGAAGTATCGTCAGCATGCCAAGAGTGTTTATGGCACTCTCGAACATTCTGTGATATTCTTGCAGCAGGAAGATTGTTCCTACTGCAAGCACAAAAATCATTGCTGCAAAAATCAGCACAAGAAAAACCCAATAAGCGAAGTTTTTAGGCATCGCTGATCTCCTCTAAAAAGAGCAAACGCCAAAGGCAACCTAACCCTCGGCCAACACAACATTATGCTATATATAGCACCTTTCGTAGCCCTTGTTACCTTTCTTCCACTCTTCCACCCTTCCTGTTATTCCCCTTAAATCACGATCTATAATTTATCCCCCATAACATCCCTAGAGGGGAATTTTTATGAAAAACATCACATATTTACTCGTACTTATAGCTTTAACTTCTGCCTGTAAGCAGGAGCCTGTGTATCAGTTAAAGGATCCTTATGGGGATGATACAATGAGTGCTAAGGCTGATGAATTTGAGGATACTGGTGTTGATGTTTTAAAGGTGAAAAAGAAGAACTTTGATCGGCAAAAGTGGAATGAAATTCAACGTAAGGAACAAGCCTTAAAGAAGATAGTCAAGCAAGCACGAGAATATGACCCCTCTGGGAAAAAGCAAGTACGGGTAGGAAATTAGGTCGTTTGAAAAGCTACTTTTAGCTTGTTTAGAATGATACAATATTGGTAGTCTAAAGCATCTTTAAAATATGCTTTACTATCTAATGTCTGCCAGATCTTTTTTTATCAGCTTTATTTTCATAACTCTTACTGCTCTTGGATTCTCTAATTCTACAGACCCAGACTTTTTCTGGCATATAAAAACAGGGGAATTAATCTTAACCTCTGGATTCCCTGATGGTGATCCATTTTCTTTTACAAAGTTAGGTTCATTTTGGCATTTGCATGAATGGCTATCAGAAGTATTGATGTACTATATGTATGTTAATTTCCCGCACTTTGTATTGTCTGGATTATTTGCAGCATTTATCCTTTTAACGTTTATTCTGGTTTATAAACGCTGTGAGGAAAAGCCATATATAGCTTGCTTTGCTACATTTATAACTGCCTACGTTTCAGGTATTTCATGGGGTGTGAGGCCACAGGTTTTTAATATGCTAGGGGCATCTCTATTTATCTTTGTTCTAGAGAAAATTAGGAAAGGGGAGAGGGGATTTCGTGATTATATTCTTTTATTTGCCGTTTTGATCCTCTGGATTAATCTACATGCTGGTGCGGTTCTTGGAGCGTTTTTAATAATACTTTTTACGGCCTTAAATTACTTAAAACCCATTGGCACTGAAATTAGGCCTAAGTTGTTAGTGACTGCTGCTATTATTATAGTGAGCGTTTTTTGCCTAACTTTAAACCCGAATGGAATTAATTCTTTGTTTTACCCATTTGAAACTTTAACAAGCCCTGCTATGAGAGCCTATATAGATGAATGGCATTCACCAGATTTTCATTCTGATATTGGGATGCCTTTCTATTTTTTATTGATGTTTACTTTTTTTATTCTTCTAATCTCTAGGGTAACTCCTAGCTTATCTGATGGTGTATTAATTTTAGGCAGTTTAGCTCAGGCTTTAATGTCTTACCGTAATATTCCATTTTTTTGCATTTGTATTGCTCCCTTCCTTTCAAAAGCAATTGGGGATTTATTCAGTCGAAAGGAAGAATTAGCCAGTTTAGTGAATCCTCCGCCTATTAAAGAGACCTTGGGAGTAAAGATCTTGTTCTCAGTGTTAACAATCTCTTTTTTGGGTTATGGAATAAATGCCATGAGAGAGACAATTAGAAAAGAATCTGAGGAAATTTCTAAAAATTTTCCAGTAGATGCGGTCGCTAAACTTAAAGAGCTTGGTGCAAAAAGAGTATATAACTTCTATTCTTGGGGAGGTTACATGATCTGGAACGATTTACCAGCATTTATAGATGGTAGAGCAGATATGTACGGGGATGAGTTTTTTCATAAATATGCAGAAGTTGCTACCGTTAAAAAGAATGCATACGAAACCCTAGAATCCTTTCAAGTAGATTATGTTCTTTATCCCACTGATTCAAGCCTAGTTCCATTTTTAAAGGCAAATGGACAGTATGAGCAGGTTTATGAAGATAAGTTGGCGACTATTTTAAAAAGAAAGGGTTAGCACCCTGGGAGCGCCGACCTCTGGTCGG
>JBILFC010000291.1:0-3667 GCA_044351785.1 Bdellovibrionota bacterium | reverse complement strand
ATTTGTAATGGGTTTGGCAAATGCTGCGTGGTAGCCGACCTGGGGGCGGCGCTCCTAGGGATTCTTCTTTACATTAACTCGACGCTTAACAAACTTTCTTTAAAAAAGCTTAAGCAGCTTCCAAATTTACACTATACCTAAACCCTTCTTTCTTTAACTGATCTCTAAGTGCTAGTTGAATTAGCACAACTTCAGAGATTTTAAGTTTCTTTGCTATATGAGCAGCTCTAGAAGGTGAGGGGATTTTTCTTTCTTTTTCTAAGTCGTTAAGATTTTGGGGAGAGATATCTAGTTTAATAGCAAACTCTTTTTGAGAAATTCCTTCTGATAGTCGCCAGGACTTAATGGCTTCACCAAAGGAGAGATAGCCGTATTTATTTTCTAGTGAATGGAATTTAGATTTTTTAGTAGTCATGCTTATGTATTTCCAATAGTTCAATAATTAAATATCCATCCAATATTCGATAGATCATTCTATAAGATTTATTTAATCTGATAGATCTTTGTCCAAATCTTTCACCCTTCAGAGGTTCGTCATGATAACCTTTACATTTCATTGTGGAGCTTGGCCCAATTGTTTCAACTGAAAATAGCCACAGCATAAATTTCTTTCTTATGTGTAATGGGACCTTCTCTAGTTGGCGATCAAATAACTTTGTAAATATTATTTGTATTTGGTTCATTTTCATGATACTTCTATTAGGAGTAGTTTGTAAAGTAATTTCTTTAAGATATTATCGAAGAAATTTTATGATTTTTTCTGTGGGGGTATAAGAATTAGGGTAATTTTTAATCTTTGTGCTTAATCAATGGTCTAAGGTCATGGTTAGGAAGGCTTAACACGTTACTTTTTTAAGTATTCTATTTTGGCCATATTTTGCTCGGTTAATTAGGCCAAAATCCTAAGCAGCCATATCCGTAACACTAAAATCAACACTTTTACCCAAGGCCGCTAGAAGTTTTATCATCTGATCAATTGTTTTCGAATAATTTTTCTGATCAAGGAGACGGTAGAGTTGGGCCGGGCTAGTTTTGAGGTGTTTAGAGATTTGCCTTCTTTAGAGGAGTAAGTATTCGTTGTGTTTTTACTTTAAGTGGTGAGTGAAGGCATGGTTCGACAGGCTCACCACAGGTAGTCTTCACTCTACGCGTACATAAAATAATTGAAGAGCCTAGGCTGTAGTAGTGGCTTGTGTCGATATTTTACTTCAGAACGATATCTACCCGTAGAGCAAAGGCCTGCCTTTGCTCGGTTGGGTGGTCTTCCTGGAAATTTTAGGTTTCTTAAAAGCATTCAAAGATAGAACTATAAAATCCTACTTCTTATCATCATCCCACCGGTGATATTATAGACCTTACTAAACCCAGCACTCTGCAATATGCTTGCCACTATATGTGCGCGTTTACCTGAGTGGCAGGTGATGACGGTTGGTTTGGATTTATCTAAGTGGGTAATGCGTTCTTCGATTGGTTTCCCTGCAGGGTCGTCTATTGGTATATGTATAGAGCCTGGTAGTGGGATTTGATCTCGTTCTTTCTGTGTTCTAACGTCTACTACTTGATAGTCTGTTAGATCTGTATTAGGTGCTAGTGTTTCTGGAAATTTATCCAGGTCATTAAGCGCTACGAATGCTAGCTGATGTACTGGATCTTTAGCACTTCCAAATGGTGGTGCGTAGCTTAAATCAAGCTCCGCTAGATCGCTTACTTTTCCTGAAAAGTGGAGTAGGGTAGCTATGATATCTAAGCGTTTATCAACGCCTTCTTCTCCAATACCCTCTGCTCCTAAAATCTTAGAAGTCTCAGGATCATATATTAATTTTAGTACTAATTCCTTAGCCCCAGGGAAGTATCCAGCGTGATGGCCTGCACTTATGTAGGCTGTTTTATGTGTTATATTTTTTCTAATACATAGCTTTTCTGACAAACCAGTGAGTCCTGCAGTTTTTGAAAACACTCTTACAATTGAAGTTCCGTAAACTTTAGATTTAAATTGGCTTTCATTAGTTGTTGCATGTTCACCAGCAATTCTTCCTGCCTTATTAGCAGGTCCCGCAAGCGGAATTACAACATGTTCATTAGTAGGAGCATAGAAACTCTCTGACATGTCTCCAACAGCGTAAATATCAGGATAATTAGTGCGCTGCATCTCATCAACTAAGACGCCTCCTCCTGCTCCAAGTGTAATTCCTGAATCTTTAAGAATATTAGTTTCAGGCCTTACCCCAATGCCAACAAAGATTAAATCCGTGTTTATCTCTTTACCATTGGCTAAAACAAGTTTGCTAACACTATCGGAAGATTCTATGACCTCTGTAACTTCAGTATTTATATTTAAGTCTATATCATGCTTAGTAAGCTCTTCTTCAATAAACTTAGCAATCTCAGGATCAAGAGGAGGGAGAACCTGAGGAGATTTTTCAATCAAGCTAACCTTAATCCCTCTATGCTTTAGTTGTTCAACAAGTTCAAGCCCGACAAAGCCAGCTCCAATTACAGTAGCATGCTTAGGACTAGTCTTTTTAATGAAATCCATCGAAGCATCAAGATCCTTCATGCTCCAGAGAGTAAATACATTTTTTAAGCCATCTTTAAAAATAGGAAGTTTGATAAGCTTTGATCCAGTAGAAACAATAAGTTTATCGAATTCTAAAATAAATTCTGAGTTGCTAGCTAAATCCTCCCCCTTGACTAACTTTTTAACTGGATCAATAGAAACAACTTCATGTTGAAGCTTCACATTTATATTAAATCTATTCTTAAATAATTCAGGACTTGCTACTAAAAGTTTATTTCTATCCGCAATTTCGCCGCCCACATGATAGGGGAGACCGCAGTTAGCAAAAGAAATATAACTACTACGTTCTAAGATAGTAATTTCGGCTGAAGCGTCTCTTCTTCTCGCTCTAGTAGCAGCTGAAGCACCACCCGCTACACCACCAATGATTAAAATTCGTTTTTTACTCATAAACTACAACATGATTTAGATTCTGATTTATTATTCCAAGGCATTTTTGCTAACATCATGGCCATGCCGCAAGTATCTGTTACGCCAGCAAAAATTAAACCTGCTCCAACAAAACCACTTAAATATATCGCGGTAGGACAACAATAAATAGAAAGAATCACTCCCAGTAGAACTAAAGACCCCGCAGCGATTCTAACCTGCCTTTCTAAAGACATGCAGCCCTTCCCTTCAACGATAGGTAAGCCTTCATTAATGCATGCCTTAGTGCCACCTTCAACTAAAACAAGATTTTTATTTATTCCCTTAAATGAGTCGCATACCTTAGAAGCCCTTTCACCGCCCTGACACAATATATATAGAGGAGAGTTTTTCTCTGATTGTTTCTTTATATAACTTTCTAGCTCAGGAGACCCCATCGTTAGATTAATAGCTCCTCTAACATGTGTGGAAATATACTCGCTAGCAGTCCTTACATCTAACAATTCTACCTCCGATTCGTTCTGAGCTAGAAGTTCTTTAAGCTTTGATACGTTTATTTGATTCATGATTTTCTCCAAATCGTTCCTCTATACAGTTTAAAATTTTTAACAGGTGAGGCTCTTTAATCGAATAGGTAATACTTCTTCCTGATCTTTCGCTTTTAAGGAATCCACACCTATGCATTAGCCTTAAATGTTCACTGGTAACATGACTTTGAAC
>JBILFC010000283.1:0-3961 GCA_044351785.1 Bdellovibrionota bacterium | reverse complement strand
AGTTTAAGTAAAGAGGATAGAGTAAATCTTAGTATAATTTCTTCCGTCCTAAACCACGGCACAGACAAAGGCTATGCTACAAATATTCGAGTAGATGATTTAAATCAACTCCAGAGCCTTGGAAAAGTTGCAAAGAATATTTTAGAAAATAATCCCGCAAAAGAATTGGACCCGACTAGAGTATCAGACTATGTAACTCGCCATGGAACAAATGGTGATAAGTTTGATTTATTTAAAGATACAAAATCTGACACAAATTACTACAGATTAACCAATAAGAATGGCAGCGTACGCTATGCTAAAGCTGTAGACGAAGGTAAATATGTTTTTATTGATGCCAACGAGCACAGTGGTGTTATTAAATCTCTTGAACTTTACGAGCAACGACTTGCAAAGGGCAAACCTGAGAACACCGATAAGGTTGCAAACCTTTAGCATTAAAAAGTTACCCAAATACGTTCTATTTAGGACATCCGATACCGTATATCCATACTTTTAAACATACACCTTAACTTTCTGTTTAATTATAAGGTATTTATGTGCTAGCCTCCCCCGGTGTGAATTTTCAATCTAAGGTTTTTTTAGGAGAAAGTTGCTTGCTTAATCACCGTGGCGTGGTGAAAGGAATCTCTTGGTTGAGAAGGATTCTTGTTTGCTTTTTGATCCCAAAGGAGAAAGAAAAGCATGTTGCTGTAGACATGGGAGAACTCCAACAAGAAATTTGGCAAACTCTTAAAGAATGCCACATTTTTGAAGGTAAGGTTATCTCAAACAATCAAGAATTACTTGCTTGGGGCAGCATTAATCCTGAGTATGTAAATTCTAACGAGACAATCGACTGGGAAATCAGATTGGTTGCTTCGGACTGTGGCAAAAAACTAGTATGTACGATTCTACGAGGTGCGCCTCATGGAGTTGTCTCTCTTTACAAGGCAATATGCCCCAAAGAGATTAAACTAGTTTTCGCCGCACTCTTCCAAGAGCTTTCTAAAGCAAAGGAGGAGTAAGGTGACTCAGTCAAACCAAGGCCTCGCCTAATCACGAAGATTAGAGCGTACCTTGGGTCGGGAGGGGAGGTTGAATTTCAAGGTTGTATACCGGAAATTCACACTTTAATTTTTCTTTTAATTTCTACCTAAAACGCATTTCCAATAGAAATTATAAACCTGCCCCACCGCTCTCCAAACTCTCTATCAGTAGCTAATCCTACTTCTGCGGTTAGTGGGCCGATGGGTGTTCCGTACTGCATACCTAGCCCTGGAGAGTACCGAAGTCCATCAATACTAAATTTACTGTCTCCATCAAAACCATCATCGTTTCTAAGCATGGCTTGACCAATATCTAAAAACCCTAGTACTGTAATGCCATCCTGAAGGCTATGCCTAAGCTCTTGAGAGAAAACCAACATCGTATCCCCTCCCACTACTAATCCACCTGAGGATCTAGGACCCACCTGAAACCTAGTAAATCCTCTAAGCGTATCTCTACCACCAATAAAATATCTACTACCTAAGGGAACGACCTCATCGTTCAGAGGTTCTATAAGACCTCCTCTTAAATGTATAGCATAAGAATTATTGGTAGTAACAGGAATTACAGAAGAACTATCAAAATGACCCTCTACTAATCCAGTTTCAGATCCTAAAGCTTCCGGTAAAATTCCACCACCTAACTCAATACGGAAACCCTTAGTTGTAATGAATGGATCATCCCGTTTATCAAGTTCGAAAGAACCACGTATACCAGAATAGGTTGTCGTCCCAAGATCTCTTGGACCCAGAACCAAATCACGCCTAACCTCGTAGACTCTTTCGTTATAGATGGTCTGCGATAAATTTAATCTAAGCGACTTCAATAAAGGATATCGTAAACTCTGAGTTAGACCTTCCTTATCAAGCTTAAAAGTTCTATTTAAATTCAAAGCTGTTTGAAAAAAACCCTCTATTGAATAATCAAGCCCCGTATCAAAGATCTTAGGACTAGCATATCCAAGCCTAGCCCTAGCCGCATCAAAATCCGTAAAACCCTGCTTAAAATAGCCATCTACCCCAAGTATAATTGCTCTTCCCGACCCAAATAAGTTTCTTTGAGCAACTTGAGTCTGTAAATGAAGCCCATCCTGACTACTTAGCTCAAATAAGCCTTGCATTATCCCTGTTTCCTTCTCCCTGACTTGAATTAATAAATCTTCGATGGGAGAATCTAAACTGCCATCCGCTGGAGAAACTTGCACAGAGGAGAATATCCCTAATCCAAACAGAACTTGCTTAGAATCTTCTAACTTAGAAGAATCCCAAACATCCCCTTCCTTAAGAATCATTTCTCTAAGAATTAAAAAGTCTTGAGTAAAATAATTACCAGAACAAATTATTCTTCCAACATTAATTTTTTGCCCTTGGGAAATATGCACATCTAATGCAGAACTTTCACTATTAAACACGATACTAGATAGTGCATTAGGGAAGCCCTTTGCAATTACAGACTTTTGAATCTCTTCACCTAAAGGCTGAACAAAAGAATCTCTAAAAAGTTCCCCCTTATAGCTTGCCAATAAGTCATTACATACATCTTGAAGAATCTCTCGATCTTCTGCACCTTCGACTCTACAAATTAAATTATCTATTTTAAGTACGTCTCTTTCCTGAACGTGATATCTTGCTTGAATCGTATGAGCCTCATGATTTATTTGAAGATCCTGAACTATCTCAACTCCATAGTACCCATGTTCCTTGTAATATGCGACCAAGTTACCAGCATCAAACTTCATACTTTCTTCTGTTGGAGCAATTGGCAAAGCAAATATTCCAACAGAAGAAGGCTTAACAATTCCTCTCAACGTAGAAGCAGAAACACCTTTCGCCCCTGTGATTTCCGGATCAAGTATTTTATAACGCTTGCCCTCTTCAATATGAACTTTAAGAACATCGGTAATATTTACTACTTCTTCAGAACAATTCACAGTAGCATCCATAAATGCACTTTCTCGGTAAAGACGCTTAATATCCTCGCAAATAGACCCCAATAGATTAGCCCGGAGCGGTACTAATCGAGAATTAAGTTTCAGAGAAGAAAGCAAAGTAGAACTACCGATACTACCATTACCTGATATAGCAAATTGTATCTTCAGCTTAGGCTTAATTTCAAAAATGACTAAATCACCCTCTAAAATAATTCTAATCTTAGCTTGATAATAGCCACTATCCCTAAGCACCTGATAGGCATCTTGCTTAAGCTTTCTTCTAAAATATTTACTAAGACTACTACCTATTGTCCTACTTCTAATACTATCCAACTCGTCCTTGATGTTCTCTAAGTTCTCACCCCTAAAATCTACCCTATTAATACTACTAACTTCACCCTCGACCACATGAAACACAAAAGAAACTAAAGGCAATGTTTCCTCAATTCTTTTCTCCACTCGCACTTCAGAATTTAAATACCCCTGATCTCTGTAGAATTCTAATACCCGAGCTCTCGCAATCTCAGCACTATCTTCTTCAAGTGTATCTCCAGATCTAAACAAAATGGCCCTTCTAAGGTCTTTTGTTTTTAGAGCACTCACACCGAAGAATTCAATCTCAGAAAGAACCGTATGGGGCACCATATTAAAACTTACAATAACTCCATCTTCTGCCTTAATTAAGGTATAAGTCACTTGTGTAAAAATTTTTCTTTCAAGCAGCGTACTTACTGCTTTATCTAAAACACCACTATCACAAGGCATTCCAACTTCCAGTCCTATCCCTCGACTAAGAGAATGATATGAAAGGTTAAGATTTATGTTGTAATCGATACGCTTAATTAGTCCACTACAAGCCACGCCATCTTGAGCAAGGACACTGCTACCTACTAAGAGCAAAATAAAAACTAAACAATATCTAATTTTCATCCCGAAGCTCCTCACTGCTCTTAACAGAATTAGGAAGAAAGCTTATGCCCTTAAAAGTCCTTCGATACTGAA
>JBILFC010000282.1:0-3971 GCA_044351785.1 Bdellovibrionota bacterium | reverse complement strand
CCTGATTTTAATATCGTATATTCTTGGGGTGTATTACACCATACTGGTGCTATGTGGTTAGCAATTAATAATGCGATAAGTAAGGTGTCTGATGATGGCCAACTATTTATAGCTATCTATAATGATCAGGGTTGGAAGTCTAGAGTCTGGTGGCTTATAAAGTACTTTTATAATATTTTACCTCAGCCTCTTGATAAGTTTTTTGCCTATAGTTTGGGGCTAGGTATGAATGTTCTAAACCTTCTCAAGCATGCCCTTAAGGGTGATCATATGAAAGTTATTAAATCTTGGTTGAATTATGACAAACAAAGAGGTATGAGTTTTTGGCATGATGTTGTGGATTGGTATGGAGGGTTCCCATTCGAATTTGCTTCTTATGAGCTTTTGCATAGATATTTTCAGTCTAGTGGGTTTATTCTAGAAAGAGGAGAAATTGCTACTAGCTTAGGTTGTCATCAGATGGTTTTTAAAAAAACTAATGATGGTCTGTAGCAATTATCATTTATATTGAATAAGTATAGTGAAAGAAGTTAGTCCAACTACTTTGTCTTTAAGAGGGCGTTTAAGTTTTCTAGCTAAAGATTCAATATTGTATGGAGGAGCTGGCGCATTCAATAAAGCTTTTGCTCTTATAGCCTTTCCAATCTTAGCAAGGCATTTTTCAGTTTCCGATTATGGAACAATTGATTTGTTTACATCGGTTACGCTTGTTCTAACGATGTTGGCGGTTTTTGGGCAGGATTCTGCTGTTGCTAGATATTTTTATGAGTATGAGGAATTGGAACATAAAAAGCAGGTTATATCTCAATCATTGCTTTTTCAGCTTTTAGGATTGTTCGTGTTCTGTCCTATGTTGTTTCATCTTACTGATAATATCGCACCTTTTATATCTGATTCCGAAAGAAGTGCTTCGATTTTTAGATTGGTTTTAATGCAGTTACCTTTCATGGTAATTATTAACTTCTCACAAAACATTTTAAAATGGACTTTTAATAGGTCGTCTTTTCTGACTATTTCTATCGGTTCTACGGTAACGAGTGTTTTGGTTCTTTTAAGCCTAGTTCTTTTTTCTAAATTATCCATAGAGGATGTTTTTAAAGCCTACTTATTTACAAGAGCAATCTTTGGCTTTCTTGGTCTGTGGTTTGTAAGAACGTGGCTTGTAGCGCCTAAGAATTTTAATATCTTAAAAGATCTCTGTCGGTATGCCTTTCCATTGGGAATGGTGTGTTTTATTGGATCAATTATGCCATTAATAGAAAGGTATATTATTTTTAATAAGCTTGGTTCTCATGAGTTAGGCTATTACGCCGTAGCAGTTAAGATTTCTATGTTTATAGTTTTACCTATTCAAGCTTTTCAAATGGCTTGGGGACCATTTTCTTTGTCCTTGTTTAAGGAGGAAAATTCGATAGAAACATTTAATTGGGTATTGAAGATTTTTACTTTAGGGATTTTGTCAGCGGTCTTAATAGTTTCAGCATTATCTGCACCGCTGATTTATTTCCTTGCTTCTTCACGGTATATGGATTCTGTTTATATTGTGTTTCCAATGTTGTTTGCCTTAAGCATAGAAGGTATCGCTTGGATAACAACTGTCGGCATAGGTTTTTCAAAGCGCAGTTCTTTTGATTTGTTTTCCTGTTTAGTTTTTGTAATTGTTTCAACTTTCTCATCTTATTTTTTAGTGAAGTGTTTCGGCTTTTACGGAGCTGCGTGGGGAAGTTTGATAGGCGGAATAGTACGAGCTTTGATTGGAACATACTTTGCTCAAAAGCTTCATTTCTTAGAGTGGAATTTAAAGGGGGTTTTTATTTTGTGCGCCACTGTATTATTGTTAGGCACTCTTGTTCAGTATGTTTATTTTTCTGTTAATAATAATTTAGGTATTTTTTCTTTTGCTTGTCTTTTGGTTCTTATTTGGTATCCCGGGATTTACGTTCTATTTAGTCAATCTGAGAGATCTGTAATGTATTCTACATATAAAGCCTTTTTAGCTAGAAAATATTCTAGGGAGGCTTCAGTTTAGTATGTGCGGTATCGCAGGGCTATTTTGTAGTAGAATTTTAGAAGATTCGCCTAAGGATGTCTTGGGAGAAATGCTCAACGTAATAAAGCATCGGGGACCTGATGATTCAGGTTTATGGAGTGATGATGTGGTCGGAGTTTATTTAGGACATCGAAGACTATCTATCCTAGACCTTTCACCAACAGGTCATCAACCTATGCAGTCAGCTGGCGACCGGTTTGTTATCGTGTTTAATGGTGAAATTTACAATCATAAAGAAATAAGAAACAATTTAAGCGCTTATGGTGTTGACTGGCGAGGGACCTCTGATACGGAGACCTTAATTAATGCAATAGAGTTATTGGGACTTGAGGAGGCTTTAAGTCAGTGTGTTGGAATGTATGCATTTGCCTTATGGGATAAGCAGGAAGGAGAGCTTATTTTATGTAGAGATAGAATGGGAGAGAAGCCACTCTATTATGGATTTGTAGATGGTACATTTGTATTTGCTTCTGAGTTGAAAGCAATAAAATGCTGTCCTAATTTTAGCTCAGATATAGATAGCGAAGCTTTGTCTTCCTATTTTAGATTGGGGTATGTTCCAGCTCCTTATTCAATATATAAAGGTTTATTCAAATTGCCCGCAGCTAGTTACCTTAGGCTTAAGTCAGTCAATTTGAGGAGTGGACTTTTGCCGGAACCTAAGAAGTATTGGGAACTACGGAATGGGCTAAATCAACAACCATTAAATCTAAATATTGATGAAGATGAGTATGTTTTAGAATTGGAAAGATTGATATCCAATTCAGTGTCTCAGCAGATGTTGTCTGATGTTCCCTTAGGTGCTTTTTTATCAGGTGGAATTGATTCCTCTCTTATAGTTTCTCTTTTGCAGTCTCATTCTAATGTTCCCGTAAGAACATTTACGATCGGATTCAAGGAGGATGCTTATGATGAAGCATCACATGCTAGGGCAATTGCTAAGCACTTAGGAACTGAACATACTGAAATGTATGTAAATTCGCAGGATGCCTTAGGTATAATTCCTTCTTTGTCTACTATTTATGATGAGCCTTTTGCGGATTCTTCAGCAATTCCTACCTTGCTATTAAGTCGACTAACCAAGAAGTCTGTAAGCGTATCTCTGTCTGGCGATGGGGGTGATGAATTGTTCTATGGATATCGTAGGTATGATGCTGAAAGTAAGTTGTGGCAGAAATTGGAATTAGTTCCGACTTATTTAAGGCCGGTAATAAGGACTATTCTAAATGGTTTAAGAGTGTTCGGGGGCCGTAGTCAATTGCAGGATAAATTATTTAGTCTTTCTGGTATTTTGGGCGCTAAGTCATTTGAGGAGTTTTATGTCGAGCGGACTTCGCATTGGAAAAATGGACAGAGCTTGCCTAAATTAGGTTTAGATGGATTGTCAGTAGCGGACTCGATGATGGTATGTGATTTATTGAGGTATTTGCCCGATGATATTTTAGTTAAAGTGGATAGGGCCTCAATGTCTTGTGGATTAGAGAGTAGGGTGCCTATGCTAGATTACAGAGTAGTGGAGTTTGCACAGAGACTACCGTTTCGTTTCAAATCCAGGGACGGAGTGAATAAGTGGATTTTAAAAAAGATATTGGAGAAGCATCTTCCGAGGGAGCTGTTTGATAGGCCCAAGAAAGGATTTGGAATTCCTTTAAATATATGGTTAAAGCATGATTTAAGAGAGTGGGCTGAAGATCTATTATGTTTTGAAAATTTAAAGAGTGCTGGAATTAGCGATATAAAAGAGGTCAGATTTAAATGGGATGCTCATTTGTCAGGAAAAAGGAATTTCTCTCACGCGCTGTGGGTTCTTCTTTCTTATTTAGATTGGAGACGGAAAAATGTCTAAGATTAACGATGTATTTATAGAGTCAAATGTTGGGTAGAGTAGATAATCTCAATTCGAATTTAAGCACTAAGGATA
>JBILFC010000281.1:0-3979 GCA_044351785.1 Bdellovibrionota bacterium | reverse complement strand
AGTTGCTAGAGGTGGACATCATATTCCAAGTGAAACAGTCGTAAGAAGGTATCACAGATCAGTGGACATGTTGTTCGCTGTATATGGGCAGTTAGCGGATTCGGTATTCATCTTCGATAATTCAAACGGTAGTGCAAATTTAATTGCGACTAAGAACGAGTCTGGTACATTTGATATTCTAAAGCCGGAAGTGTTTAAACTGATCTTTAACGGTAGGAGTCTATAGTGGACGAGAAATATAAAGAGTTTATCAAAGACCCTCAGATTCTCGACCTTCTTGAAAGAATGAAGGATTGGCCGGAGAGAGTAGAGCGTAAGAAAAGAGAATATTTTGAAAGAAAAGCTTTTGTAAAAAAGGTTTTTGGTAAGGCGGTTGAGCAGGCTTTAGGGATTAAGGTCAAGGATGATTAGGCTTGTATTTACTTTCGCCAAATGAATTGGTACCTTCTAGCAATTATCTCTTTCCTAGCCTTTGGCTATCAGAATTATTTATATAAAGTAGTCTCGCTGAGGAAGTTGCCTACGCGTGTTGTAACTTTTGTGTATGTTTTTTGTAGTGCGGTTATTAGTTGGGGTATGATTGCTTTAAATGAAAAATCTCAGGTTCTGTCTTTTTCAACTTTTTTGTTGGCAGGTCTTGATGCGGTTTTTTACTATGCAACAACGATATCTAGGATAGAGGCGCTACATTATATTCCTACCTATTTGGTTTTTCCGATAGCGAGGCTTAGCACTTTTTTCATTGTGCTATATGGCACAATCTTTTTTGGCGAAGAGTTCTCTTTTCGTCTGGGGATATCAGTATTGCTATTGTTGATTTGTGTATATCTAATTAATTCAGATAAAAAGCAGGACAAACTAGACCATCCTGATTATTCAACGGGAATTCTTTTAGCATTACTAGCCATGGTTACTAGCATGGGTACTAACGTGGTATCTAAGTACGCTGCGATTGATGATAACTATTTAGTCTATACTGCTACTGCAAATAGTTTGATTGCTATAATTACCTTAGCAGATCTTAAAAGAAGAAAAACGAAACTTAGGCTAAAAGAAATAAAAGAAGTTTTTCCGATTTCATTTTTTATTGCAGTTATTAATCTTATCGGATGGTTCGCCTATTTATACGCACTAAAGTCAGGCCCTTTAAGTATCGTAGCGATTATAAGTAGCTTGGCATTTATCGTGCCGATAGTATTAAGTGTTTTTTTGCGGCATGAAAAGATCACTTGGAAGAAATCGTTGGTAGTTGGGCTTAGTGCTTTGATTATGGTGGTCTTGAAGAGTTGAGTTTCTCTTGTCATCCAGAATTCGTCTGATCTGTATGACCTGAGCTTGTCGAAGGCCTATCGAGGGGAATGTGGGATCTACTCGGTTTCCCCTCGCTGAAGTTTAGGTGGCTCTGGATGAGAGGTAAAAGATATGTGTATCTCAGGGAGTGGGAAAGCAATGATTGCTACTCACTCCGTAAAAACGCTATTGTATTGTAAACCTTGCTCGCTCGGCGGTGAACAGTCTTAACCGCTTAGCGAATGTGTTCCTAGGATCACCAGACTGATTAGCAATTTTTGTTAGACCCGTTAGGAAATTCGGATATTGGCTTACCATGACCTGTCGCTCCTCTGGCTGCAGGAATTTGATAACAAATGCAAATCTTTCCAGTACCTTAGTCGAATTCTCCTCATCAAATGCAACTGCAATTGCGTCAACGAGTTCATTTATTCTGTTTGTTGCTCTCAGCATTCGGACCGCGTTGCCTACTTGGTTGCGAGCTTGTGAGGCTTTCAGAGACAAATTGTACCACAACATCTTAGTCTCTTCATCAGCATTGTCACTAGGGGTAGCTGGTATCTCTGGTACGCCAGCCAAAGCAATAACCAAAGGATCTTCGGTAGATGAATCGACATTCTTATCAACACCGTCACCTAATTTTCCTAATCCCAAAATCTGTCGCAACAAAGTAAACATTAACATCCTCCTAGGTCAAAACCTCCTCACATGGTTGGGAGATGCCATCATTTCCCACTCCCTGAAATTGGAAAGTATCTATACTAAATTAGCCGGAAAAGCAAGATTGCCCCTTCTCAAAGTAGCCCCGCACCTTTTAACTAGCTGAAATTAGGTTGAAATTAAGTGTTGTCCTAGGCTCTGAGGCCAGGTTGATTAATTTGGCAGCGAAAAGTCGATCAATCTAGTGCTCTATTGTCATTTCTTAGATTCGCCACCTTCTCAATAACGGCATCAATCACTGTATCAGGACAACTAGCCCCGGCGGTGATGTTGATGGTGATTTCTTGTGTGGTGGGTAGCCAATTGGCTGTCTGGATAATTTTATTCTGATGTTGGTCGTAGTGGGTGACGGTGTCTTTAGTTAGTTCTTCTGGTCCTGAGATAAAATATGTTGGCATTTTTTCTTCTAGAAGTTCAGCTAGGTGACTAGTGTTAGAGCTATTATATCCACCTACTACTAGTGCAAAGTCAGCGGGGTAATCTCTAAGATGTAGTACGGCAGATTGATTCTCGTTGGTTGCATAACAAAGAGTATCTTTAGTGTCTGCAAAATGGTCTGTTAAACTTTCAGCTCCGTACTTACTAATCATAGCCTGCCTAAAGAGATCAGCAATTTCCGTAGTTTCACTGGCAAGCATTGTAGTTTGATTAACAACTCCGATTCTATCTAGATTGGTTTCGGGGTTGAAGCCTGGACTAATATAGTTAGCAAATTTATTTAAAAAGTCTTCTTTAGAAATTTGTCCTAGAATGTAAGAGCAAGCATATTTAGCCTCTTCAATATCCTTAACGATTAAAGAATGTGCTCCGGCTTTCGCATGAGAAAAAGTAGCTCTAGTCTCTTCGTGCTTAGCTTTACCGTGAATAATAATTGTATAATCTGATTTCCCTAAATCAGCACTCCTTTTCCAGACCTTCTCAACGAAAGGACAAGTCGCATTATACTTTTCTAAAGTTAGACCAAGGCCCTCTAGCTCCCTCATGATTTCTAGAGTAGTCCCAAAAGCAGGAATTATAACAATGTCATCTTTATTAAGAGTGGAAAAATCAACTAAGCGTGTCCCATCAGTCTTCATTAGAAAACTAATACCTCGACTTAAAAGATCAGCATTAACAAGTGGATTGTGAATCATTTCACTAAGTAAGAAAATTCTTTTTCCTGGATTCTCTTCTACTGTTCTATAGGCAATTGAAATTGCATTCTCCACCCCGAAGCAGAAACCAAAATGTCTAGCTAAACGAATCCTGATGCCAGGAAGTTCTAGCTCAGTAGGACTAATGTCCTTTTTCTTAGGATCTTCTAACTTTCTATCCTCTTTGAGCTTTTTAACAAGATTACCCTGATAAAAATCTGGTATGGTGAACTCTTTCTTCATTATTTATGCGCTTAATTTTGCTAAATTATTAGAAAACATTGTAGCAGAAAAAAGGTATTTAAGGCAAAATGGGTGCTCTAATTCTATAAAGGTAGGTAATTAAAGTGCGCAGAACAGAAATTTCACTAATAGTATATTATATAACTCTAGTAGCTATCTTTTCCCCTTCTGTGTTGCATGCAGAGCCTTTTATTGATTCTACACCAGCAGGTAGACTCTCATTGTCAAAGGATGGTACATCTAGTTACCTTGATGCTCAAAGTAGAATACAATCTCTAAAGTGTGGAGGCATACATACTATCCCTCAAAATGGTTTTTTCTTTTCTACTACTTCAACTACACTCACTGAATTTGATAGAAGTTTCGGCGTATGGCATCATTGTCGAAGTGAGAGGAACTTATTAGTCCCTTGGGGTATAGCAGGAGATATCCCAGCAGTCGGTGATTATGACGGTAATGGATATTCAGACTATGTAGTTTATAGACCTGTTAATTCTACCTGGTACATAGCCTACGTGAACGGAGGTGTCCTAACAGGAACTACTGAAACGATTCAATTTGGTCTAAGAGGAGATCTCCCGTATACAATAGAT
>JBILFC010000223.1:0-5227 GCA_044351785.1 Bdellovibrionota bacterium | reverse complement strand
TGAGAATCAATCCCATCTGATTTAGAATAAGTATAACCCGACTCTAGCTGAAACCTAGAAGATTCCACAACATAGGCCCCTTCTGTAAAATCGGGTCTATCACTTTGCAACTCCTCTTTAAAGGGAGCACTTTCAGCCATTAAAAAAGAAGGACAAAAAATCAAGAAAGTTAAAAAGTGTTTTTTCATATAAAAAATAGTTCTGGCGTTTCTATGTAGCCTATGCTACATAGATTACAAGATATACTCACCCACGTCACATGTCAATAGAAAGTATTTGATGGAACTTAGAAAAGCAAAGGTATTTAAACATATTAGAAGACAACATGACTCTGAGTCCGCGGAAGACTATACCGAGCTTGTTCATGAGCTTATTGAAAAGGAGGGAGAGGCGCGCGTTGGGAGAATCGCTGAGATCTTAGGGATTTCTCACGTTACTGCACTAAGAACAGTTAAAAGACTTTGTGAGCTAGGACTACTAAATACCGAAGATAGAAAACCAGTGTACCTTACTCAGAAAGGGAAACGATTAGCAGTTAATTCTAAGAGAAAACATGAGATAGTTTTTAATTTCCTTATCAACCTTGGTGTTCCAAAAGATATCGCTGAAATAGACTCAGAGGGAATTGAACACCATATAAGTGAAGTTACACTCAGGATTATGGAAGGATTCACAGGGGAATAATAATACTAAGCATCTATAATCATTAAGTCTATGTGACTATCAAGTCTTATCCTTCTCATACCGATACTTTCAGTAAGAAACGGAATTAACGTAACTCATGGAATTAGAGAAGTTACATTCAGCTTATGCCCTCAGGCGAGAGCTTTCCAAGGTTAGCACCAAGACTAGCTCTACTACTCCTGTGGCTGCTAATCCTCTTAATGAAGATGCTGTTAAAGTAGATCTTAGTGATAATGGTTTTAAAACTGAACTCTATAAACACATAAAAGATCACTATGATGGAAAGGGTTATCTATCAAGAGATACTGGAATAAAATTAAGTAAAAAGGCTTCAAGCACTCAGGATAAACTATCTCAAGAAGATCCAAAGGCTTCTTCTCTTTATGCGGGATATTTAACGGCGAATCTTTCTTACGGTTCTAAAGCGAGATTTGTAGATAATATAAATAACGCTGTTAGGAACTCAGCGAATATTAGAAAGGCTTACTCTTCAAGCTAAACAGTAAATATACTGCTCGCAGTTTAATTTTCCGTCAGGGAAATTAAACTGAGAAATAGCAGTATGCGTAGGAGCCGTTAGGCGACTAGCTTTAAAATAAATATACCCCTCACACACCAATAAATAGGTTCTTTGCGAGCAGTATATTTGTATATAGCTACGCTAGCGCTCCGCTATACCCCTTCACTCAATTAGTTGTAGTGTGGCGTGCTACAAACTAAACTGTGAGGGGTATAAACCCTTTATCTTTCTAATAACTGGCACGAATAAAAGAACTGTGCCCACAAGAAAACTAGATAATCCTATTAAGGCGATTAACCCTGGATAGAAGTACAGAAAGCTTAAGATGCCTGAGACTTCATAAAAATACACCTTCGGATTTAACAAAGAACCTTTCTCAAGATTATATTTAAGGTTTAAATAATCCTCAGAAGTTTCTTTAGAGACTGTACCAAGAGAGCGAACTAACTCGAAACTCCCATTTTTATTAGCTCTAACATGTTTTGATATTCGGCTTAAGATATCAGAAGATAGTTTAAACTCACTAAGAATTTTATTCCCACCAATCCTTTCTTCCGTAAACAATAAGCCTTTTATAGCCGGCACAGCTTGTCTAAATATTGCCAGTCTACTTGCCGTAAGTTTATCTGATTCTACCCCTGCCCTTAGGACTAAAACATAACTAGTACTATTTTTTAAATGATCTAGTTTTACATTATCCTCGCTAATAGTCTGTTCAAATACTGGCATCTCCGAAGAAAGTATTTCTAAAGAGTTTGTATAAAGATAGAAAGAATATATAGATACCGAAAATAATACCACTGAGCAAATAAAATAGAGAAAAGTTTTTCTCATCCGCTATTCAGCTAATAGCTCTTCTACTTTTTGTGTAATAGTTTTGCTAGTAGGACTAAGCATAGAACTAAATCTAGCTCTTACTTTCCCCTTCTTATCAACTAAGAATTTAACGAAGTTCCAACCTGGATCACCAGCGAATTCTTCCCCGCTCTTATCCGTAAGCGCTTTATAAATTTTCTGTTTATTCTCTCCCTTAACACTATCTTTCTTAAACATTGGAAAACTTACGCCGTAATTTATTCTACAAAAATTAGCAATTTCATCGTTACTTCCTGGCTCCTGAGCTCCGAAATCATTACTTGGGAACCCTAATACCATAAGTCCCTTTTCACTATACGTATCGTATAGCTCTTCCAGACCTTTATATTGAGAAGTGAATCCACATTTACTTGCAGTGTTAACAATTAAAGTAACTCTACCTTCAAGACTAGAAAGGTTAAATTCTTGCCCATTTAAGAGCGTACCCGAATAAGAATATATGTTCTCAGTTTCAGCATTTAAATCACTAGAGAAAGTTGAAAATAAGCCCATTACAATTAACGCCCAAAAGTATTTAAATTTATTCATAAAGTTGAAATTTAGTTTGCTAAAGCTAGCCTCAATTAGACCAAATCGCAACCCAAACCTTACATAAAAAAGAGCGCCGCACGGAATCCTCCCTGCGCGCTCAATGGTGCATCTCCATAACCCTCACCCTTTCACATAATCCACAGGAATATTCTTAGGAAGGCCAGCTCGATTAGCAAGGTTCCTAATCTGAACAATACTCAGTGAGCACCTAGAAGAAGGCACAACAAGAACTGTAAGCTCTTTCTGTTGCACTTCACCTTGCCTCACTAACTCAGCGGCAACTGCACAAACAACGTGAGCGACCGAATCCTTATGGATCATCAGCATTACCTTGCAGTCCCTGCTGTACTCTCGACGTACTATTTCAGAAAATTTTCGAATTTGCCATCCAAAGCAAAAACGAAAAATAATCGACGAGTATTTTGCCAAAAATGTCCACATAAAGACATCCGGCATGAAATACATTCGAGCATTACGCCGTGGTTCAAGGACAAAAGTTACTCCATTCACTAATGTCTTAATTCCTGAGTGCGCCCCAATTATTAATCCATGCGGATTATGGAGCGCCCTTCTAACAGCGGAATCATCCTGGAGCATAACTGACATCTCCCACCTCACTTTCTAACTCTCTCGAGCAAAACCCCAAAAAGAAACCTTAACGCACCCGAGAAGGTTATCAGATAAAAAAAACTAACAAAGCTTGAATGAAAGATTAAACTATTAATTAGTTTAGGCTTAGTATTGATCTTCTAAATGCTGTTCGAAATGGGACGGAATTTACATTTTATATAAAAATTTTAATGCCTTGCATTACCACCGTATCAGCGCTGATCCCCAAGTCACCCCACCACCAAAGGCGGAAAGGACAACTAAGTCACCCTTCTTGATATCTCCCCTCTCATCCATCTCAGCAAGAAGTAAAGGCACACTGGCAGCACTAGTATTCCCATACTTCTCAATGTTCATTGGAAAGTGTTCAGATGACACTTCTAGATCAGAAGCAACGCTCGCTAGAATTCTTTTATTAGCCTGATGAGATACAAACCAATTTATATCATTAAGTTTAAACCCGTTATCCTCAACAATAGATCTATTAATTTCAGATAACTTTCTAACAGCTAGCTTAAAAACTTCCTTTCCATTCATGTAAAGATAGGGATTAGCACTATCAGGATTCTTTACAGAAACACCCTTTTCTACATTTAAAATATTTGCATGATGACCATCAGCGCCAATTGAAGTAGCAATAATTCCACTCTCTGAATTCTCCTCTCGCTTCAAAACCATAGCAGCCGCTCCATCACCAAAAAGAATACAAGTACCCCTATCCTTAAAATCAAGTATTCGAGAATATATTTCACTACCTACAATAAGTAAGGTCTTAGCAGCTCCAGACTTAATTAAGCTATCTCCTAAAGTTAAGGCATATAAAAAACCTGAACACACCGCATTCACATCAAAAGCTAAAGCACCTCTTATCCCTAACTTGCCAGCTATAATACAAGCAGTACTTGGGAAAATATGATCAGGCGTTACCGTGGCACAAATAACACCATCTACTTCAGAAGGATTGATTCCAGCTCTTTCTAAAGCTGTTCTACAGGCTGGCTCCGCAAGCTCACTAGCGGTAGTTCCAGCTTCTGCATACCTTCTCTCTATAATCCCAGTCCTATCCCGAATCCACTCATCATTCGTATCTAAATATGATTCAAAAAAAGTATTAGGTATGACCTTGGATGGAACATTATATCCTGTCCCACAGATAACGCTTTTGATTGCCACTGAATGTGCCTTAAATTATATTTTCTTAAATACGATAGTTGCATTGGTTCCACCGAAACCAAATGAATTACTCATCGCATATTCGACCTTAGCCTCTCTTGCATAATGTGGAACGTAATCAAGATCACAACCTTCATCTGGATTATCAAGGTTAATTGTAGGAGGAACGATTCCCTCTTGAAGAGTTTTAGCTAAGATTACAGCTTCAAGACCACCAGCAGCACCAAGTAGGTGACCAACCATTGACTTAGTAGAACTAACCATCAACCCATTATGAGCCCAATCGCCAAAAGTTTTCTTTATCGCTAAAGATTCATTCGGATCATTTAATGGAGTAGAAGTTCCGTGAGCATTAACATAATTAATCTGCTCTTTGTTTATCTTACTTTGACGAATAGCCATTTCCATACATTGAACAGCTCCTTCTCCACCTTCAAGCTGGCCGGTAATATGGTAGGCATCACAAGAGAATCCATAACCAACAACCTCAGCATATATATTAGCACCTCTTTTCTTAGCCGCTTCATACTCTTCAAGCACCATCACTCCAGCACCTTCTCCGATAACAAACCCATCTCTATCTCTATCAAATGGACGACTAGCTTTTTGTGGCTCATCATTTCTTGTAGACAATGCTCTCATCTTTCCAAAGCCTGCGAGCCCAAGCTTAGTAATAGCAGCTTCAGTTCCACCTGTTAGCATAACCTCTTGAAGACCATCTTTAATCATTCTATAAGCTTCACCTACCGCATGAGTACCCGAAGTACAAGCACTAGTAACAGTATAATTAATTCCTCTTAAACCTAGATCAATCGCAATATTTCCTGGTGCCAA
>JBILFC010000122.1:0-8397 GCA_044351785.1 Bdellovibrionota bacterium | reverse complement strand
TTCTAGGCCCACCATCTAAAAGAGATTCTAAATTATCTTCTAAACATCTAAGACCGCCAATACCTACGCCTAGAATTGTACCCGCTGTCTTCGGATCAATGGCATCAATTGAAAGACCACTATCTGCCCATGCCTCTCTTGCCGCAGCCATACCAAAAAGTGAAAATCTATCATATCTCTTTACTGCCTTAGGCTCTACGTACTTCTCTGGCTCAAATCCTTTTACCTCTCCACCAATCTTACTCGGGTAATCAGAAACATCCATCTGAGTTACAGTGCCAATCCCAGATTTAGATTCCTTCATTGCTCCCCAAGAAGAAACAACATCTAATCCTAAAGGAGAAACAGCTCCCAATCCAGTTATAACGACTCTTCTTTCCATTTTAGTACTATCTCCATGTTTCGTTAAATCTTATTTCGACAAAATACTCTTAAGCAGTGAAGGTCTATACTTCTCACCGCTTATTAAAATCTGTTCAAGCTCCTCGCAAACTGAAGTAAAACACTCCGGCACAGCTGGCACCTGATTTATAATTTTACTTAGTTCCTTATCTTCAAGCCTCATTCCATGACGCTCAAGAATACACTTTAGAACTGGTAATAATTCCTCTTCAGGCGGATAGTTTATCTCACAAATTTGCCCAGACACCAATCTACTATATATATGTGGATCAATTTCATCCCTAATTAATGGACCCCTAGTTAAAACAAGCAATAATTTTTCTTTTAATTTCAATGACTGAAATGTTGCGACAAATCTTTCTATCGAGATTTCCTGATTATTTTCATAAAACTTTCCAGAACTCACCTCGAAATCAAAGATACTAACATCCATAGTATCCGCAGAATTCGCAAATAAAGCATTCGCTATATGCGTCTTACCAGATCCCTCAGGGCCAAAGATCAAAACAATATTCCCTTCGTTCTTTGCATTAGTTACAAAATTACTTTTTAAATCCTGTAATAGATTAAAAGTCTCTACAACTCCAGAATGAGGAATGAAATTTTCCAAGAGATAATTTTCTGATTTAGGAAATTCTAATGAAAGCTGGGTCGCCATGCTAACATCCCACTACGATTTCTCTAGAATCGACAGAAGGTATCCTAGATAAATTAGCCCCTAAAGAAGAAAACTTCTGAACTAAGTTTTCATAACCTCGGTCTAAATGATGAAGTTCTCTAATCTGCGTTACCCCATCAGCCACTACTCCTAAAAGTACTAATCCCGCCGCCGCACGAATATCAAGAGCCTCAACAGGAGCACCACTTAGAGTTTGCACTCCCTTAATAATAGAAACTCTGTCTGTTACCCTAATATCAGCCCCAAATCTTCTATATTCAGCTACATGCCCAAATCTACTTTCAAAAACTGTTTCATGAATTTCAGTTACACCCTCAGCAAGTGTCGCCGCGGCCAGAAACAAAGGTTGAACATCAGTTGCTACTCCTGGAAATGGGGCCGTAGAAAAAGAAACTGCCTTAATTTTATCTACCCCTTTTAGCCTAATACTATTATGAGTAGTCTCTATTGTAGCGCCCATTTCTTTTAAAAGATCTAAGGACGATCTAGCATAATTAGGATCGATACCTGTAACAGTAACATCCCCACTTGTCATTAATCCTGCTAATAAATACGTTACAGCTTCAATCCTATCTCCAATTACTTCATGCTCGCAGCCACCTAATTCTTTCTTACCGATAATAGAAATTTCATCCGTTCCAGCACCTTCAATTTCCGCTCCTAGAGCTGAAAGAAATTTACAAAGATCTACAACTTCGGGCTCCTTTGCAACCCCTCGAATAATAGACTTCCCAGGTATTAACGCAGCGGCCATTAGGGCATTATGAGTTGCTCCTACTGAAGGATACGGGAAGGAAACTTCTGCTGGATGAAGCTCTCCTGGCACATTGCCATGTACCACCCCATGTTCCATTCTAAAGTCCGCACCAAAAGCACTTAATGCCTTTAAATGAATATCAACAGGCCTGGTGCCAATTGCATCCCCACCTGGTAAAGAGATAGAAGCCTTCCCAATTCTTGCTAAAAGTGGGCCCATTAACCAAAATGAAGCTCGTAGTGTTTTTACCAATCCATAAGGAGCGACACTATTACTGATCTTAGGACTCTCTACACTAACTACTCCGTCCTTATAATGGAAATTGGAGCCGAAAGATTTTAATATCTTTAAAGTAACACTGATATCTTCAAGATCAGGGATATTTGTAAAAGTACATTTCTCAGTAGTTAGTAAACTTGCAAATAACAAAGGAAGTGAAGCATTCTTAGCCCCACCCACTTTCACACTACCTCTTAAAGGAGTTTGCCTGTCGCCATTTATGCAAAGAATATCTATCATCTCAATTTAAACTTTCGTTTGATCACTAAGCAATACATTCTACAATGCGGTCTTTTTCGCTAAAATCAGAATGTAGAATTACCGACTTAAATCCCGTTTTAATAGCCTCGGATACTACCCTATTCCCTTGGGTATGGCCAATTTCTAGGAACAAGCTAAGATAATTCTCAGGTAATTTCAGTGTCTTAATTAAGTTATAAACCTGATTTAAAAGTTTATAAATATGACTTAAACCTTCTTCCTCACTAAACAAGGCTAAACTAGGCTCAAACTTTTTAACACTTTGGTCTACTTCTATATCCTCATGAGCTATGTAAGGAAGATTGGCTGTAATATAAATTCGAAGGTCACACTCTAGCTGTTCAATTAATTCACCACCCAACAAGTCAGTCTTAACAAATTTAGGAATAAGCTGCATTGGTAGAAGCCTACATGCATTTATCTTAGCTACCTTGATAGCATCCTCGCTAATATCTGTCGCAAAAGAATTACTAACTAAGCTCCCAACACCTTTACTAGCTAATTCAGCTAAAATACTAATAGGGATGCATCCTGAACCCGTACCAATATCGATTAACCTACAAACTTCTTTTTTTTCTGAAATTCTTTTTAATACTAAATGAACTAATTCTTCTGTTTCTGGTCTAGGGATAAGAACTCTTTTATCAACATAAAATTCTCGACCTAAAAATTCTTTTTGATTAATCAAATATGCAATAGGTTCTAATGTCTTTCGCCTTGTAACTAAATCAAGGAAAATCTCTAAAGTATTCTCTGAAATTATTTGCTCGGATTGCGAAATTAGATATTCCCTACCTGCTCCTTCTATCTTAAGAGCATGAAGAAGTAGCAAATCTACTTCTAATGATTTCATATTAGGATCAAAATCTAAGGACTCTAACTCTTTAAGTCCCTGCCTACGTACTTCTTTTAGAGATTTATTCAAGAACTTATAGTCTAATATTCTTCGTCCTGCCCCTTAAGAGCTTCCGCTCTAAAATGAGCAATTAATGGATCTAACATAATACTAAGTTCACCACCCATTACAGCATCTATCTGATACACAGTAAGTCCAATTCTATGATCTGTCACTCTACTTTGAGGGAAATTATAAGTTCTAATCTTTTCAGATCTTTCACCAGAACCGATCTGAGATTTTCTATCTTGAGATCTTTCAGAATCAAGTTTAGACTGCTCGATATCTAATAACCTTGACCTTAATACAGTAAGTGCTTTTGCCTTATTCTTATGCTGACTTTTCTCATCTTGGCATATTACTACTAAACCTGATGGAATGTGAGTTACTCTAACTGCAGAGTCAGTAGTATTAACACTCTGACCTCCGGGACCAGAAGAACGATAAACATCTATTCTAAGATCTTTATCCGCTATCTGAACATCCACTTCTTCTGCTTCTGGAAGAACAGCTACCGTAATTGTACTTGTATGAACTCTGCCTTGAGTTTCTGTTTGAGGTACTCTTTGCACTCTATGCACCCCACTTTCGTATTTGAACAAGCTATAAGCACCTTGGCCTTCAATTCTAGCAATTACTTCTTTAAATCCACCAACTGTTCCTACAGACGAACTCATTATCTCAACTTTCCATCTTCTCTTTTCTGCAAAACGGACATAAGAACCAAAAAGTTCTTCTGCAAATAGTGAGGCTTCATCTCCACCTGTACCTGCTCGCATTTCTAAAATTACGTTCTTATCGTCATTCGGATCTTTCGGTAAAAGTAAAATAAGAAGTTCTTGCTTTAAGATTTCAGCATTCCTTTCAAGTTCAGGAATTTCAGCTTGTGCGAGTTCTCTTAAATCATCATCGGATGATTCTTGTAAAATTTCCTTATTGTCAGCAAGATCATTTGTTAACCTTTCCCATTCCTTAAACCGCACAACAATCGGTTCAATATCTGATCTCTCTTTAGAAATTTCACGAAACTTAGTCATGTCCTTCATCAGATCAGGATCTGTAAGTTTAGAGGTAAGTTCGTCAAATCTAGAGACTACGGAAGTTAATTTCTGAAGCATTTTAAGTATTTATACAATAAATATGGATGTTTTTAGGGGATTATTAACAGGAAGGATGGAAGAATGGAAGGGGGATAGACAAATTTTCAAGTTACCACGTCAAGTAAGTGGTTAAATATTGATAATAAAATTAGTAGATGGAAGAAAACCAAGAAACCCGATCAATCGTTAGACTAATCGGGTAAAATCGCCAAAAGATTTCTCCGAACTCATTTAGCTTCTTTAAATTTCAAGGCCACTTCGAGCGCCTCTGCCATGATTTTTAAAGACTTCATCCCACTTCTGGATAAAACATCTTGCCAATCACTTAGTTCAGAATACCGCTTTTTCAATGCAACCAAGATCAGTCCAACGAGATGAAAATCATAACTCCATAGTTTTTCTCTCAGTCGTTCCCCTCTTTTTGCAAATTCGCCATCTTTCTCAGTGAGAATCTCAAACACAGGAGTATCTTTTTCAAGATCTAGGGGATGAGTTGCCACTCCTGCAAATAATCTTGCAAGATTATCTGATAAAAAATTATCAGTTACGTTAAACAACAACTCCAACCATGAATCTAGATCTTTAATAAGCTGCAAGTCAATCTCCCCAAGCTCATCATTGAAGTCTAGTTTAACAACAAGCGGATCTTGCTCTCCAACCGCCGGCGGATATGCAGACAAAACAAAAGCCTGCGCCATGCTCCGTTCATTTGGATGAGCTCTTTCAATATCCCACCGCTTAATATTTAGCATCGTTCTCCTTACAAATTCGGCCAGAAACACATCCTGTCTAGTAGCTCGTGAGGTATAACTCCAATCCTGACATACATTTACGCGCAAAAGATTTGCCATTGGAAAACTAAAGAGCGGAGAAGCACATGCAAAAACATAACGAACAAACTGATAAGTCGGAACAACAGGCTTTCTTTTCCGCTTATATGAAATCATCAGAACCTCCTATCTCATGATGCAAAACCTCATTCCATCTACCCGTTGGAATAATTACAAGGGAATTGTATCATTGTCAATTAAAGCCAACTTACATATATTTAAATTCTAACCCTTTGAAATTTCAGTAATTCAAAAATATATAAATCTCCTCTCTTGCTCATTTCATCAAATATTATAGTTTCAGAACATAAATATTTAAGGCAAGGCAGTACAATGTCAGAAGTAGAAGTTCCGCAATATCCCCCTCTCAATTCTTGTATACTAATCGATTCGAGAATGGGTTCAAGAATTGAGTTAAAAAGTTACATAAATTCCACTCACCTATTTGAGAATTTAATTGAGCCAGAATCCCTGAACGCCGGCTTTAAAATGGTGACTGAAAGCGAAATTGATACTTGCATATTCGGCCCTTCAGTTCAAAGTGATAATGTAAAAGGATTCTTATATGATTTACAAGTTAGTGATTATAAATCCGACTGTGCATTTTTATCCACTTACAGAGAAGGAGAAAGGCAAGAGATAAAAGGCATTCATGCTCAAGTTGTCTTCCCCTGCACTAGACAAGCTTTCAATACTAGCATTCTACAAGCACTGCAAAATGCCAATGGCGGAGAATTACCTTTATCGAAAAGAAAAAATCCGATCACAGGCGAACCAATATTTATAAAAGATGCTATTTCAAAATTAGATCTAGGAGAAGGCAAATCTCTTTATTCATACTCTCCTAGTCAAATACCCATTCAAAATAGTTCTCAAGATATCCAATCTAATAAAGCCTCTGTAGATACTTTCTCCAAACAAGCCTCTGAACTTGCTAAAGCTTTAAGTGAGATAGAACCTCACAACCTAATGTTTAGACCGAATGGAACACCATCAAGTGTAACAACAGAGACAATACAGACACTTGTGCAAAAACTCTTTCCTAATCATGAAAGACAAAAAGGAATCGTTAACTTTAAATTGACCTTAGAGCAATTGCTCTATATATGGGTACAGAATGCTACGCAATACGGTAGAAAAGTAGCAAATGCAAAATTAAGAGAAGGAATACTTTCCTTCTTTAGTTCGCAATCTTAAATAAATTTCAATCTGGGTAGTCTTAACTAAAGACAGAAGGGCATGCATGACTTAGTTAGAGGTGCTTAAATTCTAGGCATTTTGCACAAAGGCATGGGTGAAATAAGGTTCATCTTCTTAAGGGGAGAAAAATGTTTTATGTATGTTTAGCTTTTGCTGTGGTTCTTACATTTAGTTTGTTTCTCTTTCTGAGAAACAATGAAACAAGTATTTTTTCGAAGTTTGATGATCCTTTATTTGAATTGAACACTGAGAAGTGGTCAGAATTAAAGGAATATCTTAATCTAACATTTGCCACCAAAGCTAGAAGAATTTCCAAACGCAATCATCTGCGGTTCTGCAACTACATTGCTCAGGGCTTTCTTTCAGAAGGTAGTATAAAAGATTCTGCAAGAGAAATTTTTAATGCCTTAGATAGATTCTCACAACTCGCTGTAATTGGAATACTCGCTGAAAAAGATCAATACCTTACGGCGATGAATTTCGAAAGTCTTCATGAGACAGATCTGAGAGCACTTAAACTTGCGTTAGAACTTATAGAAACAAGATTAAAAGGAGTGAGGCTCCCATATGAGCACCTCTCAGTAATATCAAGAATCGGATACTTCAGAACTCTGAAAAAATTATTCAGAATAATAGAGCAATTTATTCTGATCAATTATGAACTTAAGTCAGCGACAACGCACAGCGATCTAACTGACATATTAAAGCGTATTCAAATGCATGATGGGAGAAAAGAAGGACTTGATCCATCTTTATTCCATCATTTTGAGGCAGCTTTTACAGAGGTTACGAAGAGAATCGGCCCACTAAATAAGATTCTTCAGCATGAAATCAGACAGCAATTTGAGATAACAACTTATACTCTGATGGAGCTCTTGCTGCCGTTCTGGAGAGCAATAGGTGAAGTGGAACACAATGAACGCTTCATTAGGCTGTTCCTTGCATATTCTCAAAACCCGCACTGGCTTCAAGTTATAGAATCTAATGCCGCGCGCCTAGGGTATTTCGAGCAGGAGCTTCGAGAGCTTTTAGGACATAGACTTGATGAGACGCTACATAGTTCAACAATCGGAATCCGAAACCGAACAACAGAGAGACAGGCTAGAGACTTAACCTTTATAACTGAGGCGATAGACAGTATTTCTCTCGACATAAGTAGAGCACTGTAATCATCGACTGTACAAGGACAAAAAGAGGGCGTGCTTGAAAGGTTTACACCCATGCCCTTTTTCTTCCGAAGATTATTCCATAAATCCGGTTAAATCACTAAAATCTTTTAGTACCCCAAGTATTAAATCTTCCCTAACTAACTTGCCTTTTCCCTAGTAAAACTATAAATCAATCCCAAATAAATCTCGGGTAGAAGGTCATTAGAGGTCAAACCTCTTAAAACTAGCGTTAGCCATCTTAGGACTAGTTATTAATAGTCTTTTTGTGTCTGGCGCAGTGAGTGTCATTGCGTTTTTGAAAAGGTTAGCAGGATCGGAGTTTCCCCATGAATCCAATACAAGTGGTATCTACAATGTGCCTATTGCTCGCAGGCTTAATTGCCGCGGGTAAGAATCACCACGAACCAGTCGTAACAGATTGGACGACAAATTCTCCTCAATTGAACCAGGGACATGTGCCAGAAAATCCTTTTGAGCATCCAGAACAACACGTTCCACACGACTTTGGTTATTCCTATGCTTATTCATCCGAAAAAGGCCTATGCCTGATAGAGCGAGACGGATTTGCGCATATTCTTTTTCCAACGGCTGAACTTGGTCGGTCTATTCCAAAAAGCCAAAGACTTGGTCGGAACCCTATTACTCCTTGGAAGCCGTGTTAGATGGAATATCGGAGACCGCTTGAGAACTCCAAACGCCCACTCGTGCACTTTGCACAGTGGGCACTGTTTTACAAAATCAGGATTTAAAAACACTCACTGCTGTCTGACTCCACGTAGGAACCCACACACCTGCGCTGATAAAAAATACCAAAGCACACTAAAC
>JBILFC010000280.1:0-4004 GCA_044351785.1 Bdellovibrionota bacterium | reverse complement strand
CCTATAGGATTCTTAATGGGACTTAGTACTGTTGTTAAATTATTTAATGAATCTCTATACGATGAGAACTCAGGTGACTTACTTGAAGCGATCGGGAAATTACTTTCTATAGATGTTAGACTATTTGCTTATCCAATGAGTTGTGATGCAATTAAAGAGCACTTACAAATCCCTAATCTTGCTGCCTTTGATTGGGATATCCAAAGTAACAACAACTTCCCCACTATATCTACAATAAAGCCTAAGGGACCTAAAGAGCATCTTTATAACTACCTTAAGAGTTCTGGTTATTTAGTTGGAATTGAATAAAACAATATAAAGAATCTGGCGTTGGGTGGACTCGAACCACCGACCCCGGAATTATGAGTTCCGTGCTCTAACCAGCTGAGCTACAGCGCCATAGAATTACAAATCGTGCGCCTACTTATAACACTTATTCTTAAGTCTCAAGTAAGGATAAATAAAAGTATATTTTATTCCAAGTTTAAGTATTGAAGTATTTAATCATGAGTGCTACTTTAAGTTGCTTGAACTAATAAGCGAAGATAAATCAAGCTTATTAGATAAGCAATTACAACGAGTTACCCGAGAAATGGAAGTAAATCTATGAGACAATCTTCAAACACTCTTAGACTAGATGAAACAGTTTACCTTACAAGTGAAAACATGGTTTCAGATAAAATTACTGAAAAATCATCAAGCGTCACAACTTCAAGAGGAAAAAGTAAGCTTGAAGAATCACTAACTTCCCTCGTACAATTAATCGCCAATATCACCGAAAGCTATACCGCTAGCGTATTTGTCGCTGATCCGAAAAATAATGTACTTCACTCTTTGGCCTATCAATCTCTTAGTAGAGACTTTCTTGAAAACGTACAAATACCATTTGGCTCTGGACTTGTAGGTTGGACCGCTGAGAATAAAGTTAGAATTACAGTTTGTCCCTTCGAGCACGACTCTCGCACATTACTATACTACAAAACTGATCAAGCCTTAAAAAGCTTCATTGCAGTTCCGATACTTTCTAAAAATGGGAACCTCGTTGGAGTGATCGCATGCGATTCAAAAAAGAATTATGCATTTCCGAAAATTACTGAAAAACTTCTTAGCGACTGCGCTATCCAAGCAAACTTATTAATTGAGCTTCATCTTACCAATGATGAATTATCAAGAAATAAAGACCTACCTTTAAAGGAAGAAAAAATTGAATCATTTGTTTCTAGTCTTTCACAGGCTAACACAGAAGAAGAACTCTTTTTAAGAGTTAGAGATCTGCCAGAAGAATATATCACACGAGATGCTATCCTATCCCTTACTCTATCTAACGAAGGCTATGGTGACCCCACTTTCTATGCTCAGGCTAAAGATAAGAGAATGGAACAACACATTATCGACCTCGCATGTAAGCAAAAACGTCTTCCAGTAAAAGGCAAGAGTATTCATGTTCTTCCCGCTGAAGATATCAGAGCCCGCACGTTTGTCTCAGTCCCTGTTAATGCATTTGAAAGAGAAGTCGGTTGCATAAACATCCTAAGTAAACCATTTAAAGCATTCTCATCTAAAGACATAGAAGTTCTTGAGTTGTTAGGCAGAACGGTGTCAAAAGAACTTGAAAGAATAAGAGCAAAATCAATCTCTAGTACAAGACAAGTCGGACCTTGCATGCTCTCATGGAATCATTTTCTAAAGAAAGCTAGTCTTTCCATCCTTGCAAAGAAAGATCAAGAATGTGGTTTCCTAAGAATGAGCTTTGTCGAACTTGCAAAACTTGAAGGAATCCTGGGAGTGCAAGTACTAGCAAATGCACACGAACAACTTTTAAGATTCGTTCAACAACTAAGCACTCACCCTCTATTTGTAAGTGCTCCTTATGGAACTAGTATATTTATTTTTGGAGATAAGAGACTTCTAGAAGCGCTTCATAATCGAGTAATAAGCCTAATAAACAAAATTGATTCTAGCTCTCTGTTAATACCTGGTATGACCTTTGGTAGAGGTACAGGGGAGATTTTATCAAAACATCTAAACGCAAACTTAATCGGACTAAAAAAGGGACTTCCTTATTCTGACTCGGCATTAGATGATTTAATTACCAAAACCTTAAATGGAACAGATTCTAGTGCCTCTGTTGCGCCTATAGTCCCAGCCCCAGCACCTACTAAACCAGAAGAACAAAAGGTCGCTCCGGTAGTTAAACCAGAAGCTATTAAAGAAGATATCATCCCTGTCAAAGCTCCAACTCTAAATAGAGAAGTTCGCTTTCCAGTTAGAGAACAAAAGCCAAGTACAGAAGATTTAATTAGAGGTAGTAGTAGGAAACAATCTTCTGATGATTCCTTTACCCTTGGAGAAACAAGGCTAAATATAAAGGAGAAGTCTAGTGCAAAATTTTGGTAGTAGTCTAGCTGAAGATAAAAAAATTCAGTTAGCCCCTGATGATTTAGAAACGGAGTCCTTTAGTACATTTAAACGAGTAGGACTTAACGCTAAAGTCAAAATTCCAAAAAAGAGCGTAGCAACTTCTTTAATTAAATCACTTGCCTCAAGTTGGGCCGTTCAAGATCTGGCCATGGACCTTGGCACTGCAAATACTCTGATATATATGAAAGGCAAGGGCATTGTCTTAGATGAACCTAGTGTCGTCGCCTTAAAAGACAACGGCAAGCCCTTTCTAGTCGGACGAGAAGCTAAAGAGATTTATGGGAAAACCGCTGAGAACATCAGATGCATCAGACCAATTAAGGATGGTGTAATTGCTGACTTTGAAGCGACACATCAGATGATTGAACATTTTATTACGAAAGTAACTAAAAAGTGGAAGCTTAGAAGACCTAGGCTTGTTGTCTCAATTCCGTCTGGCGTTACGATGGTTGAGAAAAGAGCAGTTATTGATGCGTGTGCATCTGCTGGGATAAGACACATACACCTAATCGAAGAACCTATGGCTGCTTGCATAGGTGCTGGACTTCCAGTACTTGAATGTGGTGGAAATATGGTCGTTGACATCGGTGGTGGAACAACTGAAATTGCGGTTATTAGCATGGGGGGTACGGTATATTCTGAATCAGTTAGAGTTGCTGGTGATGAAATGGACGATGTAATCGAGCAGTTTATTAGACGCACATTTAACCTTCAGATCGGAATATTTGAAGCGGAAAGAATTAAAATGGCGATTGGCTCTGCAATTCCGATGAAAGAACCAAGAGAGACGACCATATACGGACGAGATATTGCAACTGGAGTGCCTAGAGAGCTAGTAATTGATGACTCTATTGTAAGACGTGCGTTAAAAGATCCGTTAGAAGCGATTGTAGATGCAGTATACAGAGCTTTAGAAAGAACTAATCCAGAAATTGCGGGGGATGTCATTCAGAGAGGCGTTTGTCTTGCTGGTGGAGGATCTCTTCTTCGGGGCTTACCGGAAAGATTAAGCTTAGAAATGAATATTCCATTTAAAAGAGCTCATGACCCTTTAACTGCGATTGTTAGGGGTAGTGGTCATGTAATAGATAACTTTGAAGAGTATAAGATAGTACTAATTTCATAGGAAGATAAATGCCAAGAAGTGATTTTCTCTCATTCCTTTTTTTATTCACTTCAACTTTTCTAATTTCTTGTTCTGATCTCCTTGATGGCTCTGGCATTAACTCAGCCTTACGTGACGAGTTAAATGATAGAGGAAAGACAAAACTTGATCCGGGTAATCCTTATGTCGCCCCGAATGCATTCTTGGCAGAAGAGGCAAAAAATAGCGAAAATCTAAAAGGCTTCCTCAGTATGAAAGGGAATCCAACGGCCATAAGCTACCATGAAGATTTCTTCTCTTCTCCTGAGTTGGAACTATTTTATGATGACAAAGGGGAGGTCTTTAAATTAAAGCAGAGTGGGAAAAGTTGGATTATCTCTAGTCCTATTAAATCAGAAACTACTGAAAAAAAAGATGAGAACAAAGGCTCATCACTTTTTAAAGAAGAGCCTCCTATTGTAACTTACATGGACCCTAA
>JBILFC010000279.1:0-4010 GCA_044351785.1 Bdellovibrionota bacterium | reverse complement strand
ATTGCTCGCGGTGCTTGTACAGGCCAGTTTATCAATTTCACAAGGAGTGAATTTATGAAGTCTGTACGCGTTCTTAGCGCTGTCTTAGGTCTTGGTTTCACAATTACTAGTCCAGCGTTTTCTCAGAATAGTAATTATAGTACTAATCAATACGGTTCTAGATCTGCCCTTATGGGTGGAGCTGTTGTTGGTGGAGTAAGAGATACTTCTGCCGGATTTTATAATCCAGGGGCACTTGGCTTTGTAGATAACGCAAGTCTCTCAGTGTCAGGAAATGCTTATTCTGTAAGTTCGAATAGTCTTGAAAATGGCGTAGGTACTGGAGAAGATATAAAAAGTACTAATATTCAAGCAGTTCCAACTTTATTATCAGGTATATATAAGTTCGAGAATGCACCTGAGCATACTCTTGGTTATTCTTTAATAACTAGAACAGATGTTTCTAATAAGTTCACAGGAAGAACCGATTCTTTTCAGAATGTACTGAATGATTCCTATTCGCCAGGGAATGAAGAGTTTATCGGACAGTATAACTTGGATTCAAAAGTTAAGGAGTATTGGCTAGGTGGGTCATACTCTTATAAATTATCCGACCAAATTTCAATAGGAGCAAGTTTATTCGGAGCTTTAAAAAATAGTAGCTTCACTAGGTTCTACTTTGCGAGAGCTATTACAGAAGATGGTGGTTTATCTACGGTTAGTGCTACTAATACATTTGATTACTATAATATTCGCGGTCTAGCGAAGCTTGGTATAGCTGGAGATTTTAAACCTTTAAAACTGGGTCTAACTTTTACAACTCCTAGCGTAGATATTATTAATAGCGGAGAAGTCACTACGGATATCACAGTTACAGACCTATATCAGGAGAATGAAGAAGGTGCTGGATTTAATTCGTTCACTGGAAATGATCGTCAAGATAATTTAGATGCTAAAGTAAAGAGTCCTTTATCTGTTGCATTCGGTGCGGAGTATGAGATTGAAAGTACAGGCACTACTGTGGGTATTAGCGCTGAATACTTTGATAATGTAAGTGCTTATAATGTAATTACTCCAGAAGATAGGCCATTCTTCCGGCCATCATCCACTAACTTTGGTCTTAATAATAGAGATTTTCTACAGCTTTATACGGCGGCTGATTGGGTAGTTAATTATGGAGTTGGTATTGAGCAGAAGTTAGATGATCAATGGAAAGGTTATTTAAGTGTTAGAGCTGATAAATCATCTCATGAAAATGGAGTAGTTAGAGAAGGATATCAGGACTCTCTTTTAAACTATGATCTTTATCATGCTGTAGTAGGAGCAAGTTACAGAACTGATAGAGCAGAAACATCGTTTGGTGTTCAGTATAGTTATGGCAGGAACGATCAAGCTGCGCAGGCAGCAGATTTTGCCTCAGCTAATGAGGGGAACTTTTTCCAAGGAGAGGATAAAGATTCCAAGTTAAGTTATGATGCCTTAACTTTAATTCTTGGTTACACGTACTTCTTTTAGTCTGATGAAAGTAAGTAATTTAAAAGGAGAAGGCTGATGCCTTCTCCTTTTTTGTTTAGTCGTGTCTTTGACCACCGTTATTTATCGCCCAAGTAGCAGTTGTGCCGTCATTCTTATATGCTACTACATGGATGTTATCTCCATATTCCTTCCCTGGTTTAGAGAATCTGAAATGTGGTCTAGCACCATTATCTTCATCTCCTGAGAATTTACCTTCTCCTAACTTGGTGGCTTCGGTTGGTGGTAGAGACGAGTGAATTTCTACTTTACCAATGTGTCCACGAAGTTCCGTAGGTAAAAGGACAACGAGATTACCGTCTGAATCTGATTCTGGTTTCCATACAAATCCACCAGGACCATCCATATTCTGACTTCCGCCTACTGCTCCACTTCCTATCTCTCCAGAGGCTGTGGCAGAAGCGCTTGCAGATGATAGAAGTTGACTACCAGTTGCTCCAACACCTAAAGGTCTAGCTTCAGATTTTAGCGTTCCTGCTTTCATTGAGTCCATAAATAACTTAAGCTTGTTCATGGCTTCATCAACTGAGGCTACTGCTTTTGTAGGATCATTTTCTCCGCCTTTATCGTCGAAGAGATTTTCCATATCAGAATCTAACTGTGCACCCATAAATGCTTCACCATTTATTCTTGTACCATCAGCTTCTGTTATTTTACCACTAGCAACAGTTGCGTTCAGAGCCTGTAGGGCTACATCTTCCATCGGGATATGGCCATTGGGTTTAGCCATGCTTGTCATTAATTTAGCTTTTTCAGCGGAATAGAATTCCGCTGCCTCAGGAGATACTTCACCTAGTCTTTGTTCTATTAAAGAGGCAAATAATTCCTCTTCACTTACCTCACTTTTCCCCATGCCTGTAAGGGCTGATTTCATGAAATCTTCAAATCCACCGGTCTTTACAACACCATCGGTGTTACTTGATTGATTACTTGAGTCAGTAGAAGTACCTGTAATTGCTAATGGTTTGGTCGTTGAACTTGTTTCTTTAGTTGATTGAATTTCCATAACCTATATCCTAATGTTTCTCTTATTCCCCTCCATCCCAGTCATCTTCCTCAGCCACCCACTATCTAATAATGGAGATTTGCAAGGTCTAGGCCAGCTTTAAGGGAATAAATTTAGTAGGCCTTCGAAGAAAGCTTCATAGGACTTTAAACTAGATGGGTTTTTCGGTTGAGGAGGATGAAGGGTATCAGTCCATATGTCCGTAATAAGTAGTTGAGATATAATAGTATGATTTAATTTAAGCGCTGTACGCCATAGAAAACTTAACTCCATATCAATTAATTCTATCCCCAGCATATCATTGAGGGAATTTAATTTCTGAAAGGATTCTTGGGATAAGAAAGAAGTACTAACTAAGCTTAGGCCATTTTTATCCTTTAAAACTATTTCGACATCAGATTGCTTCTCTTCAAGATAGTAATTCTTAGGTTCAACAAGATCTCCTAAGCTTAGATTTCTATTTCCTAAGGCGCCACATGTGCCGAAGAAGTAGAGTTTGGGAGATTGATTAGATTGAATTAAAATTTGTTCAAGTAATGTACATACTCCTACGTGTCCGAGAAATGGGGATATGATAATTTCTCCATTTCTCCCAAGTAAGGGTATAAAACAATCAAATAGCTTAGGTCCCGAGGTAAAATAATTTTTCTTTTCCTTGGTTAGTCGTTCCTTAAGGCTAAGTTGGGGTAAAAAGACTAAACTAGTACATTCTTTGATAATCGTGGGCAGGGGTATTTGAAATGCCATATCTATTGGTCTTGGGTTTTTATGAGTCTTCTGTTATTACATTGGTACTTAATTTACAACAATTTAGGTAAAGTATGAAGACATCACTATTTATCTTATCCGCTCTGTTTATATCCTCCTGTTCCTCAGCCTTGCCTAAGGAGCATTCTGATTTAAAAGGGTTCAAAGATAGTGAATTATCCGTAAAGCAGGTATTAGATGAGTCTTATCAGAATCTTAAAAAGTCAGAAGCATACTTAAATGAAAGTAAGCAAGTGTTGAAAGAAGTAAAAGATATTGAACAGAATATACTATTAGAGAAAAAGTCTTCATTAGATGCTCTTAATCAAGCTAAGAAAGAGAGAGCCGAAGCTGAGAAAGCTAGAAAAAGGGCCGCGGCTCAAAGAAGAAAAATACAGCAAGAAGAAAAAGCTCTCAAAGAAGCAACTCCGGCTCCTACTATAGCTCCTACGCCTTTACCGTATTCTAAATCAGACGCACCATAAGTATAGAAGTAGTGGACGATAAATTACTCAGAAGAATAAATGCGAAAGTAAATCCTTTCTTGGAAAAGTTATTTCATTATCCAGGGAAATTGTTCCCTGGTTTTAAGATAGAAGAGGATATTAAAGGACTTAGGGAGCTCCTTGGAAATAGGGACATTATCGTTGAGTTTGGCTCAGGGTCAGGGCAGCATTTAATAGCGCTGGCCAAAAGATATCCTGAGTGCTTGGTAATTGGCTTTGAGATTAGGTTTAAGCGAGCA
>JBILFC010000112.1:0-8820 GCA_044351785.1 Bdellovibrionota bacterium | reverse complement strand
AAACTGATACAAGTTGTTGAGTTTCTGTTGTGCCAGTAGGGGAAGCGTTATAATACGTGATTTATTATAATATTGATAATTAGAGCATAAAATAATTTGTTAGGTCTTGGTTATGTCAGATAAAGCAGTACTCGATTCCAGAAGAAAAGCCATAGAAGAGGAGTATTTTAATAGAAAGAATGCGGAAGCACTAGAAAAGATAGCTGCTAGCCTGGGTTTAGAGTCTAAGGCATGCCCAGTTAGTGGGGAACCACTAAAGTCCGAAGCTTTTAGTGGAATAGTAATTCATCGGTCTCCATCAGTTAATGGCGTGTGGATTGAAGCAGATGATTTAAAAGTTCTTTTAGAAATGCATCAAGAGCACAGGGAGTCTAAGTGGGATTTATTATTCTTTCAGAAGTTAGCGGAAGAAGCTAGAGTTCATCCAAAGCATGGAGCATTAAAGGTAGCAGAGTTAGATGAATCTCTTAGGCTTAGTCCTTTGAGCAAAAAACCTATGGAAAAAATAGCCGTGCAAGGTGTAATATTAGATAGGTGCTCTGAATCAGGAGGCATTTGGTTTGATGCTGGTGAGTTAAGCACTTTTATTGAAAATGTGAATGAGCACGAAGATGATAGTTTAGGCACATGGATCAGTAGTGTTTTAAAGATAATTTCTGGCTAGTTTCGTTATAACAGATTGTATCTGAAAGTTCTTAAGGTAGGGTGATTTATGAAATTATTAAAGAAAATCTGGGATGAATTGTCAGATTATATACAGACCTTGCCATGGGGTTATATAGGCGCAGGATTATTTCTATTTTTGTTTCTATTGTTTTTATACGATACACTTGCAAGTTCTCAGATGTCTATTAAGTTTATTTTAATAGTTGTAGTTGGTATGGCATTATGTATGTATTTAGGACTTATGGTAACTGGTGGGTTCTCAAGTGGTCCTCGCGTAAATAATTAGAATATTTACGCTTTAATGTTTAGATTGTGCCCTGTGGAGTGCCCAGCTACCCTGGGAGTGGGCATTTCAGCGATGCTTCCATAAATTTTATTTAGAATTTTTTCATCAGATTTCATAGCACTTTTCTGAACACTAATCTGTGCCTGAACTGGCGCGCTTGATCCTACTGTATTTATATCCATAGAGAAACTCCTTATTGAATTAATCGGTCAGATTTAAAAAAAACTTTAGAAAACGAGCTCATTCTTGGTTCGAGCGATAAATTTTAGCGATAATATAATGTGTCCTAAATTTACTAAAATTACCTCGGGAGATGGTATATGGCTAAGATTGCTCTAGAAAATAGTATAAATGGCTTTATTAATTTAAAAAAAGAGAGTCATTTTAATAATCCTCAGCTTAAATCTACTGGCTCTAGTTTTCAGCAGGTGATGGAGAAGAACTTAAATGCTCTTCAGCAATCATGGAATGCTACGAACGTTAAAGCCAATAACTTAGTACCCAAACTGCCAGAAGAATATCGTAATCTGTTTGAACTTCAGCAGTCAGTTTATAAGTGCCATTTGCAAACTTAAATTGTAACGAAGATAGGTGATTCTGTTCAGTCCACCCTTAAAAAGCTTCAATCTCAAGGGAGTTAACTTTGGAAAAATTTCTTAAACTGAAAAAAAAGCTAGAGGAATTTAAATTGAGAGCAGTGATGGAAAAAAAATCTTTGAATCATAAACGCCTAATGGAGCTAATTGAAAGAGAGAAACATTATATTGCCACATCGGGAGGTTTATACTCTTCTGCTAGAGATGCTAGACAGATTCATTCTGGAATAAGTGGAGCAAATTTGATAGAGAAAAATTCCTGGGCCAATAAGGCAATGGTACTAAAGCTCTATAGTGAGGATCGGGTTAAGAGAATTCGGTCTGAGATGAAGGTGGTGGAATTAGAGGGCCAAGTAATTGCTCAGGAAGAGAAGACAGTAAATATTAAACTTGATTCTGTAAAAGCGGACATACGTAAGAATAGGAAGTTTTTTTTACATTCTTCTGAATTGATAGAAATAGATGATCTTCAAGAACTTGATATGATAAGGAAGGCGTCATAATGGAATCATTTATCTCTGGGAATAATATCTCATATTTGCTAGTACTTGGTGCCTTTGGAATACTACCATTAGTTTTTATGGCATGTACTTCTTTTCTAAAAATCTCAATTGTTTTGTCCGTTCTTAGAAACGCACTAGGTGGGGGGCAGGTGCCTTCTCAGGCGATTAGCGGCGTGTTAGCTCTAGTACTTACTTTGTACACAATGGCACCAGTATTTGAAAAGAGTATTCAAAAAAGCCTTGAATTGGAGTCATTAAAAACTAATTCTAGCTTCAGCAGTATTTTAGCTAAGTTTAACTCCTTGAGTTCTCCAATCCTCGACTTTATGAGAGAAAATACTCCACTTAAGGAAAGAGCTTACTTCCTTGAGTTGCAAGCTAAAAGAAAGAAGGTGGGAGATAGTTCATACGTTAATGAGATATGTTCTACTAATAATACTCAAAACTACAAGGATTGTATTGATAATGCTGAAGGCATCCCATCTCTTTTATTATCTTTTGTTGCATCCGAAATTAGAATAGCGTGCACGATTGGTGTATTTCTCTTCCTCCCTTTTCTAGCAGTGGATTTAATTGTTAGTACTATTTTAACTGCATTGGGCATGATGATGGTAAGTCCAGTGACAATTTCATTGCCTCTAAAGTTACTACTATTTGTGATGAGTGACGGTTGGCGGTTATTGATGGAGAACTTAATATTATCTTATAAAGTAATCTGAGTGAAGCGTGTCTAACTATAGTGAAGTTTTTTCTGAATTTACTAGTATAATGTATACTAGTTTAGGTCTTCCATTGGGGATGTTACTGGGATTAGGTTTTGCGCTAGCTTTTATTCAGGCTGTAACTCAAGTTCAAGATCAGATTCTTTCTTTCGTCCCGAAAACTTTTTTCCTCTGTGGATTAATTGCGTTATCAGGATCTGTGGGCTTTAACCAGATAGTTAGTTTCTTAACTAATATATTAATTGGCATTCGTCATATTCATTGACTATGCAAGACCTATTCTTCCTTCTATTTTTATTGAATTTGAGAGGAACAGTTTTTTTTGCCTCTATTCGTCTACTAAAAGGAGTGATAGGAACATCGGGTTGTTTGGCCTTGTCATTTGTATTAAGTCTTTATGTCTATCCGGCAGAGATTTATGTTGGGATTTTAGATCGGCCGATATTTAGTATCATAGTTGAGTTATTAGTAGGCTTATTTTTAGGGTTTTCTTTATCATTCCTGTTTGAGTTTGTTCCTTACATAGGTAGATTAGTCGATACGTTTAGGGGTGTGCAGTTCCAAGAACAAGTTGCTCCTGAATTGGGAGTGAGAGACTCTAGGTTAGAAATTTACGCAGGTTTTTTTACTGTCTGGATTTTCTTTAACCACAGAGTATTCTCTAAGTTTATGGAAATCTATCTAAATTTTACTGAAAAGCTAGGTGTGGGAGGATTTAACGGTCTAAGCTATTTAGATATTACTATCCTTTTAAAGGACAAAAGGGATGCGCTTATTGAAGCTCTTTCTAATATATTTTATTCATCATTATTCATAGTAGGCCCCCTAATAATATTTTCACTGATAATTGAATTGGGTCTGTCTATTCTATTAAAATTTAACTCAAAGTTTCATTTAGGTTCGGATCTAAATATTATTAGAGCATTTGCTGGGCTTATCGCAGTACCATTGATGCTATCTTACTCAAGTAATTTGGAGTTTGCCGTGGCAAAGCTACTTATTGTGGGGAAGGGATATTTTGCTATTCTTTTTAGTTAGGAGATAAAAATGTCAGGGGAAAAGCAATTTAAACCAAGCAAGAAGAAATTAGATAAGGCAAGGAAAGATGGTAAGGTCGCGAAAGCAAAGGAAATATCCAATTTTGTGCATTTGCTAGTCCTGTTTGGAGCTTTGAAATTGTTGAGTAATTTGGGTAACGAATTGTCTCAAGCCTGTCATAAAGTAATGAGGGTTAGAGACTGGGAAACGATAGGGGATGTTCAGGGGATGCTAGAAGATCTCTTTAAGGGGGTAGCTTTGCAGGTCATATTGTTTTTAGTAACACTATTTGTGCTGACTTTGATCGTAGAATTGTCTCAAGTGGGGCTGTCCATCTCTTTTAAAAGAGTAGAACTTAAACTTACTAACTTGAGTCCCTTCGGTGGGCTTAAGAAGATCTTTGGAGAGAGGGAAGGGATGAAAGCTCCCTTAGGATTGTTTTTTAGTATTTTAGATTTGATCTTATTTTGTACGGTTGGATTAGTTATTATGTTTTCAAACTCAGTAGGCGCAGTTAGTAAAATTTTAAATGCTAATTTAGATGCTAATCTAGCGATACTTTTTTTGGATGAGGTCACGGGATTTTTATCCCAGTTTTTGATGTTGGCGATGATATTTGCTGTATATAAATATGCTATGTCCTATAGAAGATTGAATAAAGAACTTATGATGGACATAGAGGAACTTAAGCAAGAATCTAAGGAAGATGAAGGTGATCCACATATGAAGGGACATAGGAAATCTGTGCATCAAGAAGTTATGCTGCATGGATCAATACAGAATGTACGGAGGGCAAAGGTTTTAGTCGTCTCAGAATAGAATAGGGACGAAGAAACTAATTTAGGATGAATAGTTTTCAGATAAAGTTGGATAATACTGCCTCTATTCGTGAACAGTTGGAACTGTTGACAGAGGAAGTTGCGAACTTATTCCAACCAATCAAAATTCTATTGAAGCTTAGTGATAGTGGATTTAACTTTCTTAGTCCACCCTTAGAATGGACAGAAGAGGAAAATTCATATTCATTGGATCGAGAAGATATATCCTCATTTTCACTACTTTCTGCTTTAAAAAGAAAGCGGTTAGATGGAAAGTTAGGGCTAGAGCGATTAAAATCTGATTCAGGATATTTGTATACAGTTGTAGCTGATTATCAGGGCATACCGGAAATTGATTTATGTTTGGTTAGAGTAGAGCCGTTAAGAGATTATGAAGAGGAGCGACTACTTAAGTTGTTATCCGGTGCTTCATATTCAATTAGGAAATCTAGACTAGAAATTCTTTCAGTAAGAAAAAGTAAGGCATCAGAACATAAGCAAGATCAGGAAGCATTAAAAGTATTACATGCAGATACCAGACTTGCTGAAGCAGGGGTCATTAAATTGGAGGTGACAGGAGATGGATATGTAATTGCGTCTAACTCACTTGCTACTATATATGGAATAGTCGGATATGAATTAGGATCTGAAGAGCGCGGACTGCGCATCATCCATCCAGATCTAAAGAATGCAATCAGTAAGGTTAATAATGAAGCACCAAGTCTGATTCAAAGAATTAGCATTAAAAAAGAAGGAGATGTTAAAGTCTATTTAATGCACGTCACTTATGAATCTCTTAATGGATCTTTAACTATTGTTGGTACAGATGTTAGTGCTGAGCATAAGTTTGCATCAATAATGAGACGTCAAGAGGAAGGCTACACGGCAATTTCCAAAGTAGTTTCAGCGTCCAGTGATGTGGAGAATTTAAATGATTATCTAGGTAAGGTGCTTCCATTGTTATCTACCGCTTTGAACGCAAAAGCAGGACTCATTATGGTTGAGCCAGGGGAAGGTGATGAGAAGATGCATTGTGCTAACTATGATCTAGGTGAGTTTTCTGCCGAAGCTTATCCAGAGTCTGATTTAGCTGATCTTATTTCCTGGGCAAACAGGTCGCAGGAAATAGTAGTGATACCTCATTTAACTGATGGCAAAGGACCTTTTAGTTTCTTGAGTACAAAGCAAACGCCAGCAAACTGTATAATTTGTCCCTTAACATTTGGGCATCAAATTATGGGGGTTGTAATTCTGGTTTATCCATTTAAAGACGTGGTTTTTGATGATTCGTTTCTGATTTTAATCAAAACAGTAACTGCCCATATTAGTGGAGCTATTCATCAGATGCGTTTAGTTCAAGAAACAAAAATTAATCAGAAGACTATACATGCCTTGTATAGGCTAAGTCATGAATTGAGTCAGTTCCTTAGTCTAGAGCAAGTTTTTCAGAAAGCTTTTGAAATTATGCAATCTGAATTAGGAATTGATAGATTCTGGCTAGGTCTATTAAATGAAACTGGTACAAGGTTGATTGGATCTTCAGCTTTTGGTGAAGGTTGGAAGAAAAAACTTGTTGAAGTAAATATTGATGTAAGTGAGGATTCCCATCCTTTAGCAAAGGTAATAAAAGATAAGAAGCCTATACTTCTAAGTAACTTTACCGAGATTTTAAAAGGCTTAGGAGTTAAGAGATTTGTAACTAAGAACGAAATCGATGCTATTGGCATTGTTCCTTTGGTAGCCGGAGGGCAAGTCCTAGGCGTATTAGCCTTCGAAGGAGAGAAGTACGGACGAAGTTTATCTGAATACGATTTAAATGTGTTATCTAGTTTCGCTAGTGAATTAGCATCGGTGTTATTGTCTAAGAAACTTGAAGAGCGGGTAACAGCGGGTGAAACAATGAGAGCTTCTGGTTTATTAGCTGCTGGGATAGCTCATAACTTTAATAATTTACTTCAGGGAATTCTAGGGCAAGCTTCCCTAATTGAATTATACTCCGAACGGCCAGAGCAGGTAGTAAAATCAGCAAAACTTATTTCAGAAGCCTCTACTAAGGGTGCAGGGCTTGTAAAGCAGTTAATGAGTTTCGCGCACCTTGAAGAGCCTCAAGGTGAAGAGCTTGATTTAAATGCAATGATCGATAGGAATAAATCTGCATTTCAAAGATTATTAAAGAATAGGCAGTATATAATATATAATTTAGAAGTTGGGATTCCTAAGTCTTATGCTGATCCAGCTCAGGTATTAAGAATACTGCAAGTATTGGTTTCAAATGCGAGAGATGCCATGAAGGAAGATGGTCGCTTGGAGATAATTACGGATTACTTAGAAATAGATAAAAACAGTCCACACTACGAAGTTCCGTACGGTAGGTATGTTAGAATTGGCGTACGTGATGATGGAATTGGAATGGATGTTGAGACTAAGAGACGTTGTTTCGAGCCTTTTTTTAGCACTAAGAATGTAGACCCTGGGTCTGGACTTAGTTTGTCCGGGGAGGGTATGGGCTTAGCTGCGGGCTTTGCGTTGGCTAAAAAGAATGGGGGACGTTTAGTCGTAGATAGTCGTAAGGGTCATGGCAGTTTGTTCACATTGTATCTGCCGATAGAGGCTCAGAGAGTAAAGTCAGGCAGACATACCAGACAAAGTCTAAATAACAGTATTGAAATAGAGTCTATCAAAGAGGGTGATTCTGCTAGTATTGGCGAAGAAGTTAAGGTAAATTTGCGTCCTAAGGAGGAGACTGAAGATGCCTAAGCCTAAGCTCCAAAGTAAATGGTCAAAACCCAATCGAAGTAATAAATCACCTATGATTTCTTCTGCTATAGCGCTCAGTTATAAGTCTGAAGATGGTGCCGCTCCACAAGTGGCCGCAAAAGGTAATAATGTCGTTGCTGAAGAAATGAAAAGAATTGCTAGAAGATACGGGGTGCCAACTTATAAATCTGATAGGCTAGTAGGGAAGCTTAAGAAGTTAGAGGTTTCATCTGATATTCCTCAGGATTTATATGGAGATGTTGCTAAGGTATTCATAAGTCTTGAAGTTGCTGGAAAGTTCTGCAAATAGACCACTATTGTTTTTATATCTTCCCTTTTTAGCCTAGGAATTATAGTATCCAAATATGGATCAAGTAATTCTAAAAAATAAATCAGATGACACTTTTATATTCACCTCAGAGTCCAATAAATTTGTCGTTGGTAGGGGCGAAAAAGCAGATTGTGTTATAGCAGTGCAAGGGGTGTCTAAGACGCACGCGGAGTTTATCAAGAATGGATCTAATTGGTATATTAGAGATCTTGGGAGTACCAATGGTACTTATTTAAATTCAGAGCCTCTGTTGCCTGGTGAACTTTACATTGTTAGGCCAAAAGATGAATTAAGTTTTGCCACTCATGAATGTTACATTGCTTATGCAAAGTATTCTAATGCAGATCCATCACTTTCTGTATTTCAGGAGGATGTCTATCAGGGAGAATTTTTCATTGGTTTAAATACAAGTTTTACTTATGGGGGACTAAAGGCGACCATTCCTGCAAAAGAGCCTAACTCGGGTGAATTAATTGTTCTAGTTAAAAGAGAAGGTGCTAACTTAGTAGCCGTACAGAAGAATAATGATGTCCAAGTATTGGTAAATGGTAGTGTTATTGATGGGAGGGTGACATTATTAGATAGGGATAAAATTACCATTGCAGATTTAGTAATTATTGTAAGTATTCAAGTCCCACTAACTGCGGAACAGACAGTTCAAAGGCAGATAGATGAGGCGGCACCCATTCCGGAGTACCTAAAGGGTAGGATTGGGGAAGATGGTTGGGGGGCTCCTTTAAATAAAAGGCCTAATGCCGGAACGTTATTATCCGTGGAACAGACTATCCAAGATGAGTCAAAGCGCCTCAATACGAGTGCAACTGGATTGGGTGTTAATAGATTTAGTACAACGAGACTTAGAATTCAAGAAGCTAATAAGAAGAAAGATAAGACAGAATTAATTCTAGGGTTCTTTGCGATAATTTCAAGTTTTATCATGGCTAGTGTATTAATTCTTCTATACGGGTTTTAATTTCAATGAATCAAAATTCATTAGAGCTGATTGATCTCAGTTTGCGAGAGGATTTAGGTCCACGTATTGGTAAAAATGTGGGGGATATTACCTCAATAGCCTGTATTGGTATAGATAATATTAGTTCCGC
>JBILFC010000232.1:0-4966 GCA_044351785.1 Bdellovibrionota bacterium | reverse complement strand
GAGGTCGTAGAGAAAAACACTATCGTTAGTCGAATTACAGGTGCTTCTAGAAATATTCTTACAGCGGAGAGAACTCTTCTAAACTTTCTTCAAAGACTTTCTGCGATAGCAACCTTAACTAAAAGTGTGGTTACTAAGGTTAAAGGTAATTCAGTTAATATTTTGGATACTCGAAAGACAACCCCAGGTTTTAGAGAGTTAGAGAAATATGCTGTACTAACTGGTGGTGGGACCAATCATAGAATGGGTCTATATGATGAGTTTATGATAAAGAATAATCATATAGATGCTCTAGGCGGTGACATAAAAGATGCAATTTTAAAATGTAGGGCGTTCTTACCTGATGCACCACTAAAGGTTGAAGTAAGAAATCGCGTAGAGATTCAGGCTTGTATCGATATGAATGTAAGGGGCCTTTTAATAGATAACTATAGTCCTTTAGATTTAAAAGAAGAGGTGAGTTGGATTAGATCAAATGGTGGTAGAGAGATGACTCTAGAGGCTTCAGGTGGAATAACTCCAGAGAACGTACTTGAGTATGCATCAAGTGGCGTAGATGAAATTTCCCTTGGTTTCTTAACGCATTCTGTTAAAGCATTAGATATTTCTTTGAGATTTATTTCCGAAAAGTGAATACGGCATTTAATTTCGTAACAATTGGCACGCAAACAGCCTATCGGACCCTAGTTCATGATGGTTTGTTTAGGGAAGGCATTAAACACGGCTTTGTTACGAATGAACTTAATTTGAAGGCATATGATCTAAGTTTGCCTTTTAGTCTAGACGCGGTCTGTAGTATCTCCCTATCTAAGCAAGTCCATGGCATGGCAATTTTAAGTGCGAAAGATCTCGGTAGCGAGGGTGATGCTTTTCTTATAAGATCAGCGGAAGCCTGTGGTGTTAGGACTGCTGATTGCGCACCTCTTATTTTAATATCTAGGTGTAGAAGTATAGGAGCCGTAGTGCATGCAGGTTGGCAAGGAGCTTGTATTGGGATCGTTGAAGAGTCGGTAAGAAGAATAAAAGAATCAGGAATTAAAGTGACTGATTTGAGCGTTTATATAGGCCCTAGCGCCTTGGACTGTTGCTATGAGGTTCGCGAGGAGGTTGCAAGTAGATTTAGCTCTGGTAAGCGATTTTCTGGGGGTAATATATATCTCTCAATTCCAGAGTATCTAAAAAATGTGCTTATGAATTTAGGGGTACCAGAGGATCATATTTTTTGTGCGGAAGTATGCACTATCTGTAGTAATGACTTTTTTTCATATAGAAAGAATGCTGAAGATGCGGGTCGATTTCTTACATACTTGGCATTATAATCTTTGTTAGGGTAGATGCCATTTAGAGTGCTTTAAAAGTGCTGTAATCTTAGGGTCTTACGAGCTTGACACACATTCTTAAAAACAGGCATAATACTAGGTGATGCTTCAAGCGTCTGCACTATTAACCCAAGATTAAGAGAGTCCCTACTTATGGAGAAAGCCGAAAGAGAGTTGATTCAGAAAGCAGTTATTATTAATCCTGTAATAAAAAAACTTTATGCAAGGCACCAAAAATTAGAGAAGGAAGTAGAACACATAAGGCATTATGCCAAATATTCACCCACAGCTTCACTGAAGCATGTAGAGCTAAAAAGGGAGAAATTAAGGGGCAAAGAACAAATGTTGGCTATATTACAAGAAATTAATACCTTAAGTATTTAAATCTTAAATATCTAGAACTTTAACCATTAGACACCCTTATCGTTTTCTGCGATAAGGGTGTTTTTATTTATTCTTTAAATTGATGATTATATGGATACAAATAGTGTAAATATCGCCGTTGTAGGGGCTACTGGGGTAGTTGGAAGAGAGATGATGGAAATACTCGAAGAGAGGAATTTTCCTTATTCTAATCTAAAACTTTTAGCGAGTGCAAAATCTGCTGGGCAAGTAGTTGAAACCGATAAGGGTGAACATACGATAGAGGAACTGACAGAAGAATCTTTTAAGGATGTGGATATTGCATTATTTTCAGCAGGAGCAAGCGTAAGTGAAAAGTACGGCCCAATAGCTCGTGATTCTGGTTGTATCGTAATCGATAATTCTAGCTATTTTAGAATGCACGAAGATATTCCACTGATTGTTCCCGAAGTTAATTCAAGAGTTCTGAGAGAACATTTGCAAGGTTTAAAGAAAGGGCAGGGTGCAATAATTGCAAACCCAAATTGTTCTACAATCCAATTGGCTGTTGTTTTACATCCGTTACAAAAACAAGCTGGATTGAAAAGAGTCGTAGTATCAACTTATCAGTCGGTTTCAGGTGCTGGAAAACAAGGCTTAGATGAGCTTTGGGATCAGACATTAGCGATTTTTAATCAAGGTGAGCTAACAATAGAAAAGTTTTCAAAGCAAATTGCCTTTAACGTAATTCCTCATTGTGACTTATTCATGGATGATGGATACACAAAAGAAGAGGTTAAAGTTATTAAGGAGTCAAGAAAGATTCTAGAACTACCAGATCTCAAGATTACGGCAACTGCTGTAAGAGTACCTGTTTTCTCCTGCCATTCTGAGGCTGTGAATATTGAATTTGATAGGCCGTTAAGTGCAGATGAGTGTCGGTCAGTTCTACAGGCTAGTCCAGGTATTGTAGTATTAGATGATCCATCTAAGGCTGAATACCCACATGCAATAGATCTATCTGGAACAGATGCAACTTATGTTGGGAGAATTAGAGAGGATGCATCAGTACCTTACGGCGTTAATTTATGGGTAGTAGCTGATAATTTGCGAAAAGGTGCCGCTTTAAACGCAATTCAAATAGCTGAAATTATACTTAGTACTCAGCAACCACATTAAAATCTAGAAGTGAGGATAGTTCAAATATTGTTTAACCATAGTAATGGACTATCCATCTCTTTTTAAATTAAAAGTTTCCATAGAATATGAAGGAACCCACTTCTGGGGTTGGCAAATTCAGCCGAATAGGGAAACTGTTCAAAAAGTAGTTGAAGACGCTGTAACAATCTTTGTAAATGCAGAATTTAAAAAGCAAGGGGTTGAAAAAAAGATTGATCGGATAAAGGTTAAAGCAAGTGGTAGGACAGATAGGGGTGTGCATGCACTGAAGCAAGTCATTTCATTTGCCTGGCCTGAGGAACTAAATCTAGATTCGTTTAGGATGTTACGCGCCTTAAATGGGATATCTCCTAAGGGAGTAGCTTTCTTAGATGTTGAAAAAGTCCCCAGCACATTTGACGCACAGTATTCTGCGGTTTCAAAACATTATAGGTATCGTATCTCCCCGAGGTCTGCGCCACTTTGTCTAGATGATTCTAGAGCTTGGAGAATTTCTGCTACTTTTGATAGCAAGCTTGTGGAAGATTGCTTAGAGTTACTAATTGGAACTCATGACTTCTCTTCGTTTAGAGCATCAGATTGTGTTGCAAGAACAACAGTTAGAACAATTATTAATGCTTATTTGGAAATTGATAGAGATGGGAACTTAGAGTTAAATTTTATAGGAACAGGATTTTTAAAGAATATGGTTCGCTACACTGTAGCAATTATTGTGGACATTGCCCTTGGAAATAGGAGTTTAACTTACATAAGCGATTTATTACAAACCAATCCGAGAGACCCTCATATTAAGCTTGCACCAGCCTGTGGTCTGTTCTTAGTTAAGGTACATTATCCATGTTCTCTGAACTTGTAAGCTCTTTAAGGGCTTGTGCTTGCTCCATTGCTGGTATTCCAGCGAAGACCAATAGCGTGAGCATTAACAGACAGGCAAATACTGTATTTAAGATTTTTTCTTTCTTGGCTTTTAAATTTCCTAAGGGCATAAAATCACTCCACTAAATTATATATACAACAGCAATCCTGCCTATTAGTAAATCCATTATAACAAACACTTCGAACACTATTTCAATCGTCCGTATGGACATAAAACTTAATAATCTGGCTCTATTAAATAAAAAATGATGTTTACCGATGAATATATTTAGTTTATTTAAATACTTAAATAGTTCTAGGGTATAAATGTCTCTGCTTACCAAAATATATGAATTCGCCCCAAATTGGGTGCGAACCGTAATGCTTAATGGATATGCTATGAAAATTCATAGGCAGAGATTCGGTTCTGTTTTTGAAAAAACATCAGCAGAACTTCTTAGAACCGAGAGGATGTCTTTAGAGAATTTACAAGATTATCAAAGTGAACTTCTAAGGACACTTGTTCAGCACTCATATAAAACTGTACCGTACTACCGAGAACTTTTTGATTTACATGGAATATCTTCAGCAGACATAAAAGATGTTCGGGATATCGGGAAAATTCCACTGTTAAGAAAAGAAGATGTCAGAAATAATAAGTTGAAATTAGTTAGCTCTGATTTTAGGTTAAAAGATCTTTTTCCGGGTCATACATCTGGAACGACAGGCTCACCCTTGCAATTTTATTGGGATCTGAATACATGTATTTATAACAATGCAGTCGATTGGAGGCAGAAGAGGTGGGCTGGAGTTAATTATGGAGATCCAATTGCCATACTATTGGGTAGGATGATAATACCCCCTAGGTTTAATAAACCGCCATACTGGCAGAAAAACTATCTTCATAATCATTTATGGATGTCTTCTTTTCATTTAAGTGAAGAGACTTTCCCCATGTATCTTGCTGCATTAAATAAATTCAAACCCCTTGCTATAGAAGGTTATCCATCCACCGCTTCAATAGTTGCAAGATTGCTTTTAAAGAATGGATTGAAGTTTCCTCTGAAAGCTGTTTTTACATCATCTGAGACCTTGTTGCCTTCTCAACGAGAGGTAATTGAAGAGGCTTTTCAATGTAAGGTATTTGATTTTTTGGGTATGGCTGAGCGAGTAGTTTTTGCAACTGAATGTCAGGCTCATAATGGTTACCATATCAATTCCGATTATGCTCTTAATGAAATCGTAGATTCAGATGGAAAGCCCGTATCCGA
>JBILFC010000276.1:0-4053 GCA_044351785.1 Bdellovibrionota bacterium | reverse complement strand
CTGAACGCCTGCTCCTTCTTTTCTAGCACTTTGCGCTTGTAAATCATCACTCCCACCATCGAACATATCTTTTAAGTGAGTCAGAGTAACACCTTCTTGACCTTCCCAAGCTCTAGTATCAATGAGCTTACCTCGTGCATCCCGTCGGATTAAGTGCTTTACAGAAGGGGCATTTAATTGCTTATCTGAAGACCGCTCCACTCCTGAAAGCCCTCCACCATCCGCACTTGCCTTGCCAATTATGGTAGAAGCTAAAGATCCTTGAGGATATACTCTTCTATATTCTTTTTCTAGTTCTAGTCCAAATAGTTTTAATTTACTAATCTCTAATTCTTTAGTTTGACTCAATCCCTTCGCAAGCCATACAAACTGTTTATCAGTATTTAATTTAGATCTTAGCTCTCCGGCACTAATACCAGTAGCAATAGACAATTTACTAATCGCTGATTCTTTGTCTTTAAGCCATTTAGGATGTGCTCCTATTGACAAAGAAGGAATAGAGACCGCTAACTCAAGACCATTACGATCGACTATCGCCCCACGTGCTCCGGTTACTTTTACATCTTTAGACTGTTGTTTACTTGCTATCCCCTGCCACTTCAGATGTTCTGAGCCCTGCAAAGCGAACAACCTAAAAATGATTAATACCGCTGCTAACTGGAATGTACCGATTAGCGTTAAAGCTCGTAACTTCCTAGTTGAAAGACTTGGAACACCGTGTAAACCATAGACCTTTAACCATCTAAGCACCAAGACAGAAATGGCTCTTGTAAAGTATAAAAAAGGTTGACCTAAACTTAAAATAGCCAATGTTACAAATACAAAAGCTGCTTTTAGTAATCTTGATGTGCGCTTAAAAAGTAGGAATACATTTCCAGCAATCAAAGAAAGAAGCATCAAAATACTTTCTCTTTTTCCAACTACGCTTTTAGTACCTGCTACCAATGAACAAAATAAAACTCCAAATACACCCAAGACACCATTTCCGACATTTTTTAAATTTAAAAATTCTGGCAAATTAGGGATTTTATAATTTACTTCTCTTACCTTGATTTCTTTCTCTACTGGCTCTGATTTAATATCATCAAAACATAAATTTCTATTCACCTTATTTAATTCTCTGAAATCCCACATTGATCCTTTCTCGGCACTGAAAGTGCTTTGGTCGACATCTGCATTTGCTAGTCTTCCAACAAAAACATCTTTATTTTCAACTTCCTTAGTCAGTCTGCTAATCCTTTTATTCTGAACTAAAATTTCTGGCTTAGCTATCTGAGATTCTGATCTCTGCCTCTTGATCACCTGTTGATTATCAAGCAAACTTGAAGATCCTCTTTTCCCTGAAATTAAATTTGAATTTCTTTTCATACTGGCTCCTTAGTTTCTAACTTTCTAATCTGCTGAGGCAATGTTGGAGATAAATTTAACTTTCCTTGAGCAAGTTCTGTGAGGCTCTTGGCGCTAAGACTTTTTGCATTCATTACCTTCATTTCCCTTAACTTAGAATCTTCTAGCAATATTGCTTGTCGCGTTTCTTCTAATTGATAACTTAGCTCAAGTAGATTCAGACGAATATATAACTTAAATAAGAGGATACAGAATAGAGATACGGCAAAACCAACTGCATGCCTTTTAGATTGAATTAATTTGATATTCCTATGTGTAGCGAATCTAAGCACTCTCTTTACTGGCTGCTTACGCACGACCTCTTTAGTCCGTCTATTCTTTAATGGTCTTTGTAACGAGACTGCTCTAATTTTTTTTACGCTATGAACCATACTTTATTGAATTGGATAATTTGTTGGTAATAATGTCCTCTCTTTCCAAATAGGAGTTGCGTTTCTTTCGAAAACTCTCAACCTAGCGCTACGCGATCTTGGATTAAAATTTGTTTCTTCCTCAGAAGGCAATACAGCCTTAGGAGTAAGTAGTTTACCTAATGGTGCATCCTCTTGATGAAGTCCCTGTCCTCTCTGGCTAGACCACCATCTCATTGCCCTAGTGACCAATGTGTCTTCGCCTGAATGAAACGAAATTATAATAAGTCTTCCATTCTCAGAAAGTAGATTAATTGCATGGACTAAGAATTTTGTTAAGGATGACAATTCATCATTAACTGCTATTCTTAATGCCTGAAATGGCACTGTGGAAGAATTCCCACTTCCAGAGAAATTTCTTTTCTTCTGTTTATCTCTTAAATATACTATCTCGCAAATCGCTTTAAACTCGAATGTTGTATTAACAGGTCGATTCTTTAGAATTTCTCTTACTAAGTAAGTACGTTCTGGACCAATTCCACCTCTTTTAAAAAGCAATAGCAATTCATTCTCGGTCGAATTATTTAAGAAGTCCGCTGCCGTGCGCTTCAAGCTAAGATCTAATCTCATATCCAATGGCGCATCGAACCTATAACTCAATCCTCTCATAGGATCATCCAATTGAGCACTAGAAATTCCAAGATCCGCTAAGATAAGATCAAACTTTTCAGGCAAGCTATGCTGATCAAATTGATTCTTTAAATCTTCTAAATGTGAAAAATTCAGGTGGGCAGTGTAAACCCTACCGCCATAGGATTTTATTAGTTCCGCTTCAGTTAACTTCCTTGATTCATCATCCGCATCAATCGCGAACAATACCATTTCAGGATAGGCTTTTAACAATTCAGAAGCATGTCCACCAAGTCCTAGAGTGCAATCAAGTCCATTGTTAATGTCAGATTCATACTTAGAATACGAAAGAACTTCTCTTAATAAAACTGGAATGTGATTTCTCATTTATCCACTCCTGCAAATAAGGCTGGATTACTGAGAAGTGCTGCCTCGGCCTGAGAAAATACTAACTGCCAGACTTCTTTACGCCATGCTCTAAATCCATGAATAGCCGAAGTGAATACTAAGTCCTTTTCAATTCCTGCATATTCTCTAAGATGAGTAGGGATATTGATTCGTCCATTAGAATCGCAAGGACATACGGAAGCGCGAGCGATGTAGTAAGACTCTAGACTTCTAACACTTGGATCAAATCGACCTTTTTCTTTAATTTTCGCTTCAAACTCTCTCCACTGACTAAGGGAGTAGCCATCGAGGCACCTTACCCCGTCAGTAATAAAGTTAGTTAAGACCACTGAGCCTTGATCTTCTTCCTTTAATGCGGATCTGAAGCTTGATGGGAGGGCAACTCGACCCTTTTGATCTAAAGTATGGTCATGAGTTCCATAAAAGCCGTCCATCTGCCCCACTTCAAGGACTTTTTCAGTATTGGACTTTACTTTCGGGCTTTTATCTACCATCTTCTCCCATTTTTTACCATTTTCTAACACTACCACTTTTATTAACTTTTTTCAATGATAAAATCAGCAACTTAGCTTTTTTTCCTCCCCTTACTCTCCTTCTTCCTGTTAATACTTTAAAAATGAATTTAAACAGCACATTCCCTGTCTCTCCCCTCAAAAGGATGGTGTGATGTGGAAGTTTTATGACCGTTTATAGGCAAACATGTTTTATATGGAACAGAACATCCGGAAGCTACTGAATATACTCATTTAACTTAGTAGCTCTTTTCTGGTTTTTTTCATTGACTTTTTTCTCAAATTTTTGCACTCTCCGTGCTCTAATTTTTTTAAAGTCGAATGATTGTTCTAACTCTTTAGAACTCACAATTTAGAAGGATATACTTCTTCTAAACCTAGAGATTTAAAGGGGTTGCATATTTTTTGCCCTGAGAAAGATTTTAGATTACTTGGTTTTGGTGCGGAGGAGGAATTAATAACGATTTTTATTTTGGAAATTTGTTTATGAGGCTTTGGTCAAACGGTAGTGTTCCTAGAAGTAACGGTGGATTTAACCCTGAAAAGCGCTTATTAGCTGCTGTATTACAAAGGGCTATTACTGACTTCTTAACTGGAGACGGAGAAGTTCAACTTTCAGCTAGAGATTGGCTTTTTAGTGACGAAGGTACATCAGAAACATTTTGCTTCTTGTATATCTGTGAAGCATTAGATTTTAACGCTGGCGAGCTTAGAAAGGCTGTTTCAAGACAGTTCGAGAAACAAGC
>JBILFC010000055.1:0-13945 GCA_044351785.1 Bdellovibrionota bacterium | reverse complement strand
ATCATTGTACTCAAACCAATCTGATTTTGGATTATTCTTTTCAACATTAAATTCAAGCTCTGCTATGTTTTGAAAATTTCCAGAAGCATCCTTACCAATTCCCCTCCGTCCAATATAAAAAGTACTTAGCTCTATAATATCATCCCCACCTACTGTCTTTAAAGGAGCTTGGAATTTTAAATTAACAGAGCTTTCTGTTGGTATCACTTCCAAGTATCTTACAGGTTGAGGAGCACTCTCTTCTGGGGGTTTAGGAGGCCCCTTTCTCCCACAAGCAGAAAGAGTAAATATACAAACAAGGATAACTAAGATAAATTTCGATTTGAACATATTTGAGAATCTATATTTTTTTGTAACTATTATCACTAGCTACAACTATCATAGACTTTATTCAAGATAGTTTATACATCATACCAACCCGACATTTCTGCACAAATTTAGAGACCTTTAAGGCGATTATTTTAACTCGCCAAAGGATATCTTCTCGTGTAATTTCTGCTCATTATGAGAAAAATAGACCCCAGACAAATTCTAGAAAGCCGCTTTCGACAAAGACGAAATAAACTTATATCAAGCTCTAAAGATTCTGTTATCATAATTCCATCAAATGATGAGCAATGTCTATCTAGAGATAGAGAATTCCCGTATCGGCAGAATTCTGATTTGTTGTATCTCTTAGGCCTCAAGGAAAATCCAGTTGTATTGGTGCTAAGATCTGGCCCAAGTCCAAAGTCTATTTTGTATTTAAAAGAAAGAAATAAGGAGATAGAAAAGTGGGTTGGTGAATCAATAGGCCTTAAGAGAGCTAGAAGAAGATTTAAAGTTGATGATATACGAGATGTTTCAGAATTTGAAAAAGACCTTCCCAATTTAATTTCCGGTCACAAGAATCTATATTACCCACTAGGGACTTCAAAGAAAATTGATTCTTTAATCGTCAATGCTATGAGTAGCCCTACGGGACCTCGCTTCGCACAGCCTAATACACTGTTAGACTCTCGCTTACTCACATCAGAGATGCGAATCATAAAAGACAAAGATGAGATTAAATCTCTTAAAAGAGCCGCAGAAATTACTTCTAAGGCGCTTAAAGACATAGTTCCTCACCTTAATAAATTTAAAAGTGAAAAACACTGCGCTTCGGAACTTGAAGCATTATTTTTTATGCACGGAGGCCATGGCTTATCCTTTAGTACAATAGTTGCAAGCGGAAAAAATGCCACCGTCTTACATCACTCCCCAAGTTTCTCCCCTTTATTCAAAAGAGAGTTAGTACTGATAGACTGCGGTGCAGAGTTTAATGGATATACAGGAGATGTTACAAGAGTATTTCCAGTCTCAGGTAAATTTAGCACTATCCAAGCTGAAGTTTATGATGTGGTAAAAGAAGCACTTTATGATGGCCTCTTAAAAGCAAAAGCAGGCAATAGCTTAGATGATATCCACCAAGCAACTGTTAAGACCTTGGTAAAAGGATTGATCTCACTTGGTGCCTTATCTGGCTCCCCTGCACAAATTATTCAAAAAGGTGAATATAAAAAGTTCTATATGCATCGAACTGGCCATTGGTTAGGTCTTGATGTTCATGACATCTCACCAGTTACTTATAATGGAGCAAGTATCCACTCCTATCTTAGGCCTTTAGAGAATGGAATGGCTTTTACAATTGAGCCTGGCTTATACTTCGATCCACATGATCTTGATATTAAACCTGAATTACGTGGGATAGGTATAAGATTGGAGGAAGATATTTTAATAACCCCCAAGGGGCATGAAGTGTTATCTAAAGGCATACCGCTAGATAGAAATGAAATTGAAGCTTTATTTTAAATCAACATATGAAACTACTTAAATTTTTTCTCCTCTCAAGCTTATTCATCCCCCTACAGGTATTTGCTAATCCCCCTTTAAGTACAGTACCTGAAAATATAGCTGATAGTACAATCTTTATAAGCGAAGAACTTGTAATACCTTTACCTGTTAATAAGTATAAACTTATACTAACCATGAGTTCCTCTGCTAAAACTGCCCAAGAAGCTGTAGCCGAACTTGAAATTACCAGAAAGAGACTTCAGACTCTCATTGGCTCCTCTACGCTTTCTGTTGTTAATAGATCATTCTCTGGAGGTAGTGGCGCTGGGAGCACTATTAGTCAAAATTCATCAATAGTAGTGTCGGAAGAGATCATCGCTACAATTAACGAAGATACGATTGCTAGAGCCATAGATGGTATCGCAAGCATACCTCAAGCTAAATTAAATGAAGTAAAGTCTTCAAAAGATGATCTATACGATCTTAAAAATAAATCCTCATCGCAAGCTGTAAAATTAGCTCTTTCAAAAGCGAAAATGATTGCTCAAGATCAGGGTCTAGATTTAGGACAAATTGTAGACGTAAGTATTTCAGAAGAACCTACTACTAGCTCAATTAGAGAACAATTAGACACCATGCAAGCTGGGAGTGTCGAGAACATAAGAGAGATTAAAATTGTTGCATCTCTAAGAATAAAATTAATAAAGAAATAACTATTTAAGACGACTTAAACACCTTTTCTATTTCTTTTCTACCTAGTCTTATTGAGCGAGTTGCCTGTTTTAGCATTCTAAAGTGATGCGTCACCTCTTCTTCGTTTCTTTCATCAATAGCTTTTTGCAAATCGCTTAAATGTTCTGCAAATATATGGTATCCATATAAAGCACCTGAACTAAGAGAACTACAAAGTTCCATCGCGTCTTGCCACCGTTCTTCATTTATACCTGTACTAATTTGAAATAACTTGGAATCTATAGAATCTATAAATTTAATAATGAGAGGTGCATACTCAGGCTCTGAATAAATGAGCTCAGGGATAAATGGCAATGCTGGTAAATCAGTCTCAATACTTTCTTGAACAAGTAAATCTCCCAATACCGTAAGCATATTATCTTTAGAAGACAACTTACTCATAAATGCGTTACATCCTGCTGAGATAGAACGCCTTTCTTCTTCGGCAGAAACCTGACCTGTCATAGCAACGATTGGAAGATTGTAACCTTTGGCTCTTAATTGCTTAGTCGCTGTGTTCCCATCTACTCCAGGCATATGTAGGTCTAGAACAATAATATCAAAGGGATTCTGCTCTCTCATCGCTTTAAGTGCTGTACTAACACACTCACCACCGCTTGAAACTGCTTCTACTTTGGCACCAGATTTAGTAAATAAGAACTTGAGAATCTCTCTTGAATCCTCGCAATCCTCAGCTAAGAGAATGCGTTTATTAGATATTGAACTTCCTTGATACTGCATAACTGCCTCATTTTACGATATACTTCCTATGAGGCTATGATCGGAAAACGGAAGTAAGAACTTTAAAGATTTTTATTCCGCTCGATATCTCTATGAAAAGTTTGTACTGAAAATGACTTTTTCTTAAGAATTACAGCAAGTTCTTCCGCAATCACTACTGATCTATGCTTACCCCCAGTACAACCGATACCGACTGAAAGATAGTGTTTGCCCTCAATCTCATATTTAGGAATTAAATAAAGAAGTAAATCCGTAACTTTGGAAACAAACTCTAGACTTGCTGGTTCTCTTGAAACAAAATCTCTAACCGGGGTACTTAATCCAGTCTGCTCTTTAAGTTCTGGTACGAAATAAGGATTGGGTAAAAACCTTACATCAAAAAGTAAATCGACATCAGCTGGATTACCATACTTAAATCCGAACGACTGCATAGTAATCAATATAGATTTTCTTGCTTCCAAGAAGGCTTCTATCATTCGTCTTAAATCGTGTACGCTTGTTACACTAGTATCGATAATCTGACTGGCTTCATTTCTAAAATCTTTTAATAATTCTCTCTCTATTACGATTGCTTCAGTAATTGATTTACATTGTGAATCTTTGTGTAGAATTGGATGCTTTCTTCTCGTCTCCCTAAATCTACGAATTACGATATCATCTGTGCAATCTAAAAATATAAGCCCTACTGAAAGCCCCTCTTTAATTAATGAGTCTCTTGCAATATTAACATCGGGAAATGATTCATCATCCCTACAATCAACTAATAATGCATAACGAATATTATCATTTGATCCCTGCTCTTTCGCTTTTCTAATTATTTCCTCTGAAAATGGCAATACAAGTCTAGCCGGCAGATTTTCAACACAGAAATAACCCAAGTCCTCAAGAGCGCTTAATGCTGTAGACTTACCAGAGCCAGAAACTCCAGTAAGTAAAATTAAATTATAATTTTTCATGAAACTTAAATTAATAAGGGCGCCTAAGCGCCCTTAAAGATAGAAACTACAATTCAGCCTGCTCCAGTTCCACATGTCCTCTTTGACTAAGGGACTTCTCCTTAATTTTTCTGAGTTGTGCTTCTAAGGTATCAGCTAATTTATCGATAGCTGAATAGAGATCATTAGTAGTTGCCTTAGCCATTATATCTAAACCTTTAGCTACCAAGTGAACTTCCGCCAATTGTTCTAATTTTTCAACGGATAAAATAATATTTGCGGTTGCCGCGCCATGAACGTACTTAGCTACTCTCTGGGTAACTTTTTCAATTGCATAATTCTTTATGGCCGCTGTAGACTCGGTATGTCTAAAGGTTACAGATGCTGTAAGGTCTAATGGTGCTAATGTCTCTTTACTCATAGACTTCTCTCCTACTTTTTACGTTTTATGTTTACTATTACATCATATATGAGATGACGAACTTATGTTAGGATTTATTTTGATTTAAAAGATTTTTTTTCTACGGCTAGAAGACAAAATCCCGAGCATTTCCCTGTACTTAGCTACAGTTCTCCTTGCCACATCAATTCCCTCGGTCTTTAACATTGTCACCAATTGTTGGTCACTTAAAGGCTTCTTTGCATCTTCCTTACTAACCATGTCCTTAATTCTATCTTTAACCACTTCTGAGGAGATATCCCCTTCTCCACTACTTAAACCAGAAGAAAAGAAAAACTTTAACTCATAAACTCCATGTGGAGTATGAACATATTTATTAGAAGTTACTCTACTGATAGTGGACTCATGAAGACCAACATCATCTGCCACTTCCCTCAGAACTAAAGGTTTCAATCCAGAAACACCTTTCTCAAGAAACTCTCTCTGTTGCTTCATCACACTTTCAGTAACCTTATAAATGGTTTGCTGTCTCTGATGAATACTTTTAATTAACCACTGCGCAGCTTTTATTTTATCTTGAAGATAAGTTTTCTCCTCGCCATTTAATGATTTTGTATTCTTAGAAATCAAATCTTGACAATTCTTACTTAAAGTAATTTTAGGTAAACCAGAATCATTTAAAGAAATTACATAATCCTTGCCAACTTTCTTAACGTATACATCGGGACATATATACTGAGGAGGATCTACTGAATAACTTCTAGCAGGACGCGGTTCTAAACTTTGCACTTCTCTAATAGCATCGTATAATTCTTCTTTAGAAGTATGTTCTCTTTTTAAAATCGCCTCATAGTTCCTAACTTCTAGATCACCTAGATGATTATCGACAACTCTCCATACTAAAGTATCTCTCTTTCCATATGCATCAAGTTGAATTAACAAACATTCCTTTAAATCTCTAGCTCCTACTCCAATAGGATCTAAAGTATGAATAACTCTTAAAACCTTCTCACAGCTCTCAACAGATACCCCACAAGAAATCGCAACTTCGTTTAAATCTATTTCAAGAAATCCGTTCTGATCTAAGTTACCAATAATATATGATGCTATGGCTCTTTCTTGTGGATCAAGATCACTTGTTTGAATTTGCCATTCTAAATGCGCAGATAAACCTTCTGGACTTGAAATTGTCCCCTCTAAGGCAGATACAGCATCACTAGGAGCATTACCTTTTCTAGCGTTTTCATAGAACTGGCCGTTGAATTCAAATTCTTCTGTTTTAGATTCTCTTCTAACATCTCCACGATCACCTTCTTCTGCTGAATCGGAGAATGAAAGCTCAGTATGATCTTTTTCAGAGTCTACCCTAGTCTCACTAGGATCAGCTGAAGATTCCTCAAGAGCAGGATTTTCTAACAACTCCCTTTCAACAACTTCCACATAATCCTGATGACCCAACTGCAACAGCTTAATAGCCTGCTGAAGCTGGGGAGTCAGAACTAGGTTCTGAGAAAGTTTTTGCTGTAATTTTATCTCTAATGCCATACTACCTTAATGTTAGTGTACTACCACAGCTTGAGATGAAGATCGGGAGGATTTGTATTCATAAAAATCAAAAAGTATGCCAAACGCACTATTACCAATTAAATTAGTTTGCGAACAAAAGCCAGCAGAATTCTGAAAAAGCTATATTATTGAATAAGTTTAGTAAGTTAAGCTATAAGGTAGGCTAGAACTTAAAGAAATTATTTATCAAAAAATGGAGTAGTAGCTAGTTATTGCATTGAATTCATGCTAAATATGCCTAGTGCCTTTAAATAAGGTTTTGATCTTTCAAAGTTTTTTGCGGAAGGGTTCCATTCTATGGATTCCAAGCCAGTTCAAGAAAATTCTAAGGGGCCTTCTTCACAAAGAAAAAAGCCACCGAAGGAAATTAAGAAGGTAAACATTACAAGTTGGCATAAGAGGGATGAAATACGCCAGTTATCAAATTTTGGTGAGGCGGATTTACTGATTGTACTAACCGTTGATGACCTCCACGGTCTTGGATTCTCTGAACAAGAAACCGCTGAAGCTGCCCAAGATGGAGTTATAAGTATCAGATGCACAAGTGTTGAGGGCTTTATCCAAGGTCTCAAAGCTAAAGAGCCAGCGAAGCAAAGAGAAATCTTCAGCCTAAGTGGTAATGAGGCAAAATCTGCTGGAAAGATGATTGAAGCCGAATATTCAGAGATGGGTCGACTAATCTTTTTCCTCGGAAGAAAATTTCGATACCTCTCAGTTGAACACCGAGCACTCATCGAATACTGCATTTGGCAGAAATATGTCCAGGATACAGTATCAGCTGATGCTTTAATCTGGACAAAAAAAGCTACCTTAACTCACAATTTGGGTAAATTCGATGGGAAACCAGGTAAGACAACGCTTCCAAAGCAAGTTTTTACAAGGATTCTCAGAGAAGCGAGGGCGATGCTTAGGGGACTAAAAACAATTCCCTCTTTTAAAGAAATTCTTGAGTCTATCAAGGAAGATGGAAGAAATGAAAGTATTTATTACATTCCACAGGAATAACTGTTTGGTTCTGCGGCACTTTTAACACCTCTTAGAATTTCTAGGAGGTGTTTTTTTATATTTAAAAAATTAATTACTTAGAGTACCTAGCTCTAACTGTCTCATGTCTTCCAAAGTATTCACGAATGCTTTTCACAGCAACAGCTAAATGTGGCTCTATAAATCTTTGCCACCAATGCATATTCGTATTGCTATCACCATGTGGGAACTGAACCAACGTCATTCTACCTTCGGTATCATAACTTGGAGAACTTAATTCTAATGAGCGCTCTATCTGCACACGTCGCGCTTGAGTCATTTCAGGCAAGGATATTAATTCCTTCCACGCGGATGTTTCTTGTATCGCTAATGCTTCATCTGCTGAAACAAAAACCGACAGCTTAGATAATTGATTTTGCTCAATGCTCTTTCGGCCCCAAGATGTACTGAGAATTGTAGCGAGTATTATAGGTCGGTCATTTGTTTGAGAAGGATCAGGGAACTCCTTTCTACTAGCTCTTTCCACACCAAAAAGCCTCTCCAATAACTTTGAATCGTTTTTGGTAAATGGTTCCTTTTCCCTTCTCTTCTTAGCATATATTTTAACATCTCTGGCGCTAACATTGTCAGGCAAAGAACTTCCGTCAGTTGCGCTAACGCCGACTTTTAATAAACTGTTTCCCGTCGCAGCAAAATCATCGATAACAACAGGAACAAACAATTTACCCCTTTCCTTACTTGACCTCCTTTGACTCACTACTTCTTCAGGAGTTATAAACCTATCGTCAGAAATTCCATTTGCAGAACGAAATAGTCCCGCTACATACTGATAACTCTTTTCACTTCGAGGGACTACATAATATAAATCTATAGAAGGTGGTTTTTGAGAGTTTATTCTATTGGCAAGCTCCGTAACTTCAGTATTTATTGCATCATTTAAGCTAATTAATTTCTCAGAAATCTCCCTAGTACCATATAACTTAACAGACTGATTCATAGCATTAAACAATAATGTTTGTTCTCTATCAGTAAGGTTTAGCTCTAAGGCCTCTAAAGAATCTCTTAAGACGTCTGCCATAGCCAATGAATCATATGGTCTAGGACGACCATTTAACTGAAATTGAACGTCTGAGATACCTTGGGCTGTAAACGAACTAAGATCTAAGACTGAAATAAAACTACTATCATAATCAGCGTCTAGATTTAACATTTGTTTAACATCTTCTACTGAAGATCCCAGCATAACTTCCCTTAAATTATCTTCGTCCAATATATTTAGTGGAATGGTAGAACCTTTTTCCAATTTAGATTGATATGCATTAATTGTGTTAATTAACTTTAGGCGAATTTCATGCTCCAGATTGCCGTTGTTAACAGATCCCATTTTGATCCCGCCAATTAATTCGGGGACGAACACTAACTGAGGTTTATTAGCTATTATCGATGCCCTAAATGAAGCATCATTCTTAATTTTGCTTAAGATGATTGAATCCACTATTACTAATGAATCCTTGGTTATAGTATTAGTTACATCCTTTAAAGCATAGGTCTGTTTATTCTCACCTACGCCTGTACCCCCCATCATCCTATTATTTAACAAATAAGCAAGCTGATCTGCCACTGAACCCACCTTTGGCAAATACAAAGATCTAGAGCCATTTGACATACCAAACCTTATCAAACCAGCATCACCCAAGGCGGTCTGCAGCGATAATAGGCCATCAATAGGAACGTCATAAAGAAGCCGACTATCGTTACTATCCTGGTATTGATTAGATAAGTACAACGAATTTGCTCTTCTACCGCCTAACTCGGTATACCTCGTCAGATAGTAAAGTGCCTTTGCTACTTCTGAATTTTTCATGCCCGTTTCAGAACTTACACCTTCAACTATTCTCTCTAAAGTATCATATCGAATATTTGCATCACTGTAATTCACAGCCTGAGATAGTGAGTATATAGAGATTTCCCGATCTATCTGATTCTTTTGAGGATGAGTATCTGGAACTATAGCTTGTAAAGATACTCCGTCATTCAGTTCTACCACTGTTGATGCATACTCGTCTATTTCGGAGTCAGTTAAAACTTCTCCTTGATTTATTCTAGAAGACAAGCTCGTAAAATCAATGGTAGAACTTGAACCTAAATCTAAATGGTCAATCACTATACGCGAATCTGCAGGCGTACTTTCCACTAAGGGATTGCGTGGCACTGACAATCTTTCCGCAGCTTTTAACTTAAGAATCATTAAAGATATTGCTGAGCTAATTTCATCTAAAGATTCAAATGTCTCTAGTATTTCACTGGAAGCATCATCCTCGTTAACATCCTTGCTGAGATCTACGATACCTAATCTAACCATTTTACCTAGGTCGCTAAGCGCTTCTATTTTACCTTTATAAGACTGACTTAAATCAAGTTGTTCAACTATTTCAACCAATTTAGATTCCCTTAAATCTGAGGAAGAGGAGATCTTACCACCAAGTATATTCACCTCTTCCATTACAGCTAATTCATTTAAGCCATCCCTCACAAGCTGTGCTATAACTTTCTGACGTGGAGATAAACTTGACGTAGCTAAAGCATTATCTCGTGATGTAGTTGGTTGAATAAGTTCAGCCTGTAATTCAACTTCCATTTCGAGCTGAATCTCTTCACCTTGTATTAAGCCTTCTAGTTGTAAATACTGAGGGTGAAGAGGTCCAACGAATTTTAGCAATTCAATATTCGAATCAAGTTTCTTGGAATATTCTGCTACAATCAACAATTCACTATTTGAAATATTATTACCAGTAGCTAATGTAGCTATTAGTCTTTCCACTTCAAGTATATGCTCAACAAAATTACTATAGTCAGTTACAATGTTTCCTAATTCAGCCTCCCTCATTTCGGCTAACTTTGCTATCTGCATAAGTTGTTTATGTGAGAACTTGTGACTGCCATCTTCATGCTGAATCAATGAATTTAAAACATACGAATCTAAGAACCTATTTACTTTCTCTCCATCCTTAAATAGAAATAACTCACCAGATTGACTAAGAGTCATCATCATCTCTACAACTTTTTCATCACTAAACCCTTTAGAAGAGTAATTAAACAATCCAACCTGCTCAATTAGTTCCTTACTATTCTGTAAAAGTGTAAGCCTATCTTGAGAAAGAATCCCATCTAGGCCAAACTCTTCCATTCTTTCATATAACCTCATTCGTTCAACATGGGTTAAATTATTAGATGAAGTTCTGAATTGCTTAAACAAGTCAGTGTAGTAATCCTCTCTCGCTTCACTGAGAACTTCCATGGAGATATTGCTACAAAGGCTCTCTATATCATCATAACCTTCTCTCTTCAGCGCTTCATAGAGTAGCCCTTTTGCTTTTGCATCATATCTTAAAGGATCTTGATCTATATCAATCAATAAATCCAATATTTCGTTGTCTGTTAAGCTACTACCATTTTCTAATTTCCACAGATTCTTCTTTAAAACATCTCCACCAGCTACAGTTTCCATTTCGGGGGTAATTGTATTCTCATCAACTGAAGATGAATCAGATTCACCCTTCATCTGACTTAGTGCTCTACTAGGGATCCTAGCTCTATCTATCTCACTCCCGTTCCCTGCATATAAACGTTCTACGCCTTCTTGAATATTTTTCTCCTCCTCCAATGTGAGGGTAATTTTTCTGCCTTCTGCCTTTAAATCAACTACTCTATCATTCGCCTCCTTTTCTGACTTAGTTTCTACAATCTTCCAGCCACCTTCTGTAAACTGAAACTCGTACCCTCTTGATTTAAGATAAACAGCACATTCCTTCCATACTGCTATCTCCTGATCTAACTCTTCCTGTGCATTTACTGCAGGGCTAACATCTTCCAATCTTTTTTGTGTTAACTCATGTATTACAGCCATAGCTTGAAGAATTCGAGTACTTCTATCTGGCCCAGTAGCGCCATCCTGTAATGTCTCAGGAGTTAAAACATATATTTGATTATCTAACCTACTAAAGAAACCATACGTTGCTTGTGCCCTCTTTCTTGAATCATTCTCATCAAAAACTTCTCCAGCTTCCTGTGCAGCTACACGTTCCTGCCTAACAAACTCTGTTTCTAAAGCTTCCCTACTTGGGAAATAGTTAGTCTTAGCATCCTTTAATTGACGAGACTCTGCTCCGCGAACCCTGCCTTCCTTCCAATCATTTACTTCTGACTCACTAGATGGTTTTACTAATTGAGCAAGATTTCTCTGCCTTTCAAATGGACTCGGAACATTTCCAGATGCTCTCTCAACAAGTGGCAATTCATGCCTATATAATAACACCTTAGCACCTGGATCTAAAATCATGCGCTGACCATTGCCTAACTTCCTTATTACCCCATTAGGATATTTAATTGTAGTTCCATTTAATGATCTATCCTCAATAATAAAAGAAGGCTGGCCTCCTAAATCTCTATTTCTAGTTATAATCACATGTTGGCTACTGACCTCTCCAGGTGGAGGACTAGCAAAATATCGAAGATCATTTCTGCCTATTACCTTAGATTCGCCAACTTCCATTTCTAATAGCCATGGCTTAAACGTAGGACTTACATTCTTTTCAACTTTTCCTTCAACATATTTTTCATGATGACTTCTAATGATATTTAAATAAGCTTGATAAGAGCCCGGTGAAACTATACCTCTTCTTGAGTTTATACTCTCATTTTTTATAAATGCTGCAAGACTTGGATCTATTGTGAATGCCTTAGCAACTAAAAGATCTACCTCATGTGCAGTAATATCCTTACTGCGTTTAATATTTTCAGAAAGTTCTACTCCATTCTCTAAAACCGGGTCTCCATGTAAAACCCCACCTGATCGTGCATGATCCCTCGCAATTTTCGCTAACTCTACTTCGGCTTCTTTTGTAAGAGGTGCTTTTACGTACACATTTACAACATCTATGCGACTAGCTGCATGATCTACTTCTTTTGGAATCTTATAATCGACACCATATTTTAAGGCAAAATTATCTAACTGATCTATTAATTCAGTAGATAACTCTACATTTAAAGCGAATCTATCTTTTTTCCCTATTAAAAAATCTTGTCTTCTATAACCTGACTCCGATGGCCCTCTGACATAGAATCCAGGTAATTCACTACTTACTACTATCTGGTTTTTCCTTTCCGTAGCGGCATACTCTATTACAGATTCTGAAACAGGATTAAATTCTCCTTTTCTTAACTTATTATATTCTGATTCATATTGCGCCAGCCAATAATCTTCTATACTGCTGTGTTCTTTATTCTCTGCTAGAATAGTCGCCGCTAAATTCTTTGACTGATGTACACCATAGAATACTCCTTCATTGCCCCCGTATTGTAAAATCTCCTTTTTACCGAAGGTAATAAAATCATATCTTGGATCAATTAACTTAGATACTGCATTACGCAGGGTATCTAACCTTTCCATATCCCTACCGACACTCTCTAGTTTTCCTGAAATTTCTGCCCATTTATTTATTTGATGAAACCTGATTTCTGCTAATTCTCTTTTTAATTTAACTTGCTCCCAATGAGATTCTGCAAGTTGAGAATCAACTTTAGTATAAAGATCAGTTAATATTCGCTTGGCAGAATTTGCCTGAACCTCTATTACTCTGCCCTCCGTATCCCTGTTATAATCAACAAAACGCTCCATTTGATTTCTCAGTAACAAATTTGCAGCATAATCAGTTTCACTGACTTCATTGCGCCTAGAAAGGTTTAGGAAATAAGGAATCCAAGGCCCTGCCTGTGGATGCCTACCATTATTTATAAGTTCATCAAACTGTTTTTCAAGACTTTCTACTGTAGGCCTTTGCTGCTCATTAGGCGAATTAAACCCATCATTTCGCCTACTCGCAGCAAGGGAAAGATTCTCTGCCCCTTGATACCTACTCTCATCAAATGTAGCAGAGGCTGGATCGCTTGCATACCTACTAGCCCTATCATAAGCCCGTCTTTCATCTAACTCTCTACCCGCAACCAAATCTGTCCTATGCTGATTTTCATGAGTGCTGTTTTTAACTCTATCCTCTGTTTCAGCTGGTGTTTCATTCGGACGAGGCATCGCAGTAAATATTAAACCTGTCTCCTTATCTATAAATGAATTAACATCATAAGATCCATTTTCATCAATCTGTGCTCTTATTTTTAGAATGTCTGCATATAAGTCGGGTATTTCGCTCTCATTAACTAAATAAAATACCTTCTCATTCTTTCTTAGATACCCTTCATATTCCCTTCCCGCGATAACTAAGTACTGAGTGGGAACTTGAACGTTGTCATGAGTCGTGGTCACTCGTCCAGTTTCTTTAAACTCAAACTCTTCTCTGACGCTTGCTAAATCTACCTTAGGCAGAACTAGCTCCTTAATCTCTTCACCCTGAGCCGGTCCGCTAACGGCTGCCTCCTGTCTCTTCATCTGTAGCATTATATCAAGCTGAGGCGCGCTAAAGACCGCAGTATCCTCATCAGTCTTAGGTCTTACAGTATATCTCTCCCCGTTAATTGTATCAGCAAAGGTATAATGCCCCTTCCCTAAATTCGTAACAACGTATCCACTCTCTCGAGCTTGATTTATTAATTCAGTTAAGCCCTCTGCTTGCTTGCCACTAGCAATATTCGAATTATCATAAGCAAAGCTTCTACTACTTACCCTTGTCCCCTTAACAGTCCCAACAATTAGACCAGCTAAGTGGTCCTGACCAAAGTTTACCCCTGCCTTACTTAGGTTCTGCCCAACTTTATCGATTAA
>JBILFC010000054.1:0-13946 GCA_044351785.1 Bdellovibrionota bacterium | reverse complement strand
CTCCGTTTAATCCACCGCCATCAAATTTAATCTGAACCTCGCCTCCACTACTTGGGATGGAAAAAGTCACATTACCGGAACTATCTGTAGCAGCTACCTGATTATTACTTAAAAGAGTTACAGAAACATTTGATATAGGCTGCTGAGTATTAGCATCTACCAAGGTAGCTCTAAGAACTGAATTTCCTCCAGTACCAGCTGTCCCACCTCCTGAGGAACATGAACTAAAAAAAATCAAACAAAAAAGCATTAATATATAACAGTAAAACTTTCCAAACGAATTTCCTAAATTAGAAGTTACATGAAATCTCATAAGTCTTATTCCTTTATCGGTTTTACAATTCTACTAAATGTCCCTAAAGCAACTCTAACTCCCCCTGCCTCCCTTTCTACACCCGTCTGTTGATCTGTGTCGGGATATAAATCAAGATCAAATTTTGCAACAAAATCTCTTATTCTTTTATGAAAATCACTACCTTCCTTCATAATCCACTTTTTAATTTCAGGAATGGATGAAAGCCTAACATTTGTATATTCAGTTTTCAAATGGAGATTCGGAGCTAGTTCACCACCATATATATTTTCATCAACAGCAGTAACGAAATCATCTAAATCCGAAGATACCAACTCTATACTATCTTCCGGAGCCTTAGAAGGAACAAATTCATTTTTTACAAGTTCAATTGAATTTTCTGATATTCGTTTTATTGATCCCGTACGCTCTAATTCAAATAACAAAGTATAGGGATTAATATCTTTCGAAACCGATTCAACGAGATTGAAAAACTCACTGCCCGTTCCACAAATTGATAATTTCTTTATCTCGCCTTTATCATCTTTATAGTCTTTACCCTGCTCCCATGCCCCAATGACTCGAGAAGAGATAGTCGCTTGATTGGTCACCAGCACCGGAGATTTCATCACCTTAAGCACCTCCCTTCTACCGATTCCAGTCACTGCACTAACTCTACTAGTATTAACTTCATATCCATTCTGATTAAGGTCATCTATTGCAACATTAATAAATTCAGCTCTTAGAGCCTCCATGACTTCAGCAAACCCATGGTTATGTCGGATAAAAAGCCTAACAAGAGGCCTTAACATAAGACAGAGCATTTTATTTGTTAAAGGAGCCTTTGGCATAGAATTACATGTGCATTATTTACATTAATTAGATGCTATAAATCACCGAATAAGACAATAGATTTTATTAAATACCTGAATCCATTATAATTAAAATTTTCAACTTCCACGAATATTTTAGTGTGCTTTATGCACATTATGTGTTATTATACCTCTAATAGAACAAAAAAGGAATAATTTTTATGCGTATAACTAAAATAAACCCCTCTCGAATATACTCGCTCTTACTAACCACAGGCTTACTGCTCACAATTCCTCAGATAGCTTTTGCATCTGATGATGCGAGGCGCCATGGCTCAGATGATTCGTCCCCTGAACCCTCTCACTCAGAATCCCCACATAGAACTCCTTCACCGAGTCCATCTTCATCTCCCGATAGATTTGATGATTCTAGTAGCGCTACTCCTACACCTATCTCCTCTCCAACAACCATTGGTGCCGGATCTAACGAAAGATTACAAGTCACCGACCCGACAACCAAAGCTGTTATTAAAATTGAAAGAAAACAAAAGAATAAAAGGGGTGTAGTTAGCGAGGATAAATTTACTGGATCTTTTAAACTTTTGGTCCCCACCCTATCAGTTGGAGTCAACACAAATGACGATGCTACTTCAGCAGATATTAAGCTTACTTTTAGCAGATCCAGCACAGCATATGCTGAATGCTCATTGGACTTCGATTCAATAAGAAGAACCAGAACTGGATATAGGGCAGAATACAAAGTAAGCATTGAAGAAAAACTTAAAAAAGGATTTCTAACCTCAAAAGTTAAAAAAGGTGCATGCGATGTAGACCTTACAACTGATGGTGTACAATCTGACCTCCCTAACCTTCAGAATGGCGATTCCTTTCTTGTTGAAGTTAACGGAGTTAGCTTAATAAGTGGTAGTTTATAATCCAGTCCCACGGGAATAAACCTAACAAAACTAGTAGAGGCAGCCTTGCCTCTACTAGTTTTCACACCTTTAACTCTGTCGCAGAGTCTTTGATAATACCACCCGAGTTGATTCAACTCCCCCAGTGGTAGCCGCATAACTTCCGTAATTTTGATAACTTCTAGAATGAAGAATCCCGAGTAAGGCCAAATTATCCTCCCGAGTCCTTAAAGATATTTGTGAAACAAAATCTTCCTGAAGGGTACGCTCAAGAAATTCAAAAATTCCGGTCGCAACACCTTGGCGTCTAAAAGCCTGATCCGTAACAAGTTCAGACAGATAGTACGCTCTTGGCACTACTCCAAATTCCATAAACTGAATCTCAAGCTCACTTGAACTCCCACCGAACCTCCATCCGATAGCAAAGCCAGCTAAGTTATCAGTGCCCTCTTCATAGGACAAAAAGAAATCATGCTTCTTTCGAAGACACGCTAGCAATTCTTCCTTCGCCATCTCTAAGGTCCAATTTTCATTCCACGGAGCTCCATTGAACGCCTCCATATAAATCCGAGCCATTTGCTCTAAAGTCCCATTAGTCACAAAAGAATTTGCAACTTTACGAACAGTAAACTTACTCACAAAAACCTCCTGAAAAACAACTCCCATGGAACTAGACAGTTAGGCACGACCTAACAATCCAGTCCCTGAAATCATCTACCCAAAACAAAATATATAATATGTAAAAAAGGATAAGAATTGTGGTTTAACCACAATGATGGAAGGAATGAAAATTTACAGAAGAAATTTTTCTCATAGGCCTACAATTACAGAATCCAACGCTGAAAGTCAAGAATTAAAATCAGATAATAAAAATCTCAAATAATCTATCCCATAGGACAATATTTTTAAAATTCTACGATAATTAAATAAAACCCTAAACTTTTTAACTTTACAAAGACATGTAACTCAGTTACAATGAAAAAGAACAAACACATTAATCTGCTAAGCCTAATAAGAGCCTCCGTTGCAGCCGGATCTTACTTGGATACTTATCATGCTCAGCAAAGGGTTGATCAACGAGCTATTAATAAAATAGAGATAGAATTTGTTTTAAAAATGGGCTGGCATGAAAAAACGAAAGATAAGTACGATGACATCCACAAAGCATGGAATTATGCTATTCGTGGAAAAACTTTAGATAACAAAGATCTTAGAATAGTTGTAAGCTTTGAGAACCTACGGATGATCATTATTACTGTAATGGAAGTTGCATAATGGAAAAGATACTAGAAAAATACATCGATTACGGATATGGATTTCCAGTTGTAATAAAGAATGCCCCGATGATTAAGGTCCGAGGGGTCTGGACACTTAACGTCAATCACAAGATATTAAAGGGTAAAGTTTTAGCATATCTGACAACGCACAAGGGGCGCCTGACTGGATCTCACATTAAATTCATTCGCTTATACCTAGAAATGACCCTTGTACAATTCGCTCAGTTCTTAGGAGTCAGTCATCCAGCGGTTCTCAAATGGGAAAAAACTCTCAACAAACCCACCGGGATGGCTTGGAGTACAGAGAAGGATATTAGGCTGTTGGCATTTTCTAAGGTAAGTAAATCAGGTAAAGAATTCTTGAATTTATACCAAAATCTAGAGATTGGTCAGCTAGAAGAGGATGCTGAACTATCGGTTAATTGGGGGTAACTATTATTTGATCTAAAATATCACCCTAACTTGTTTAATTACTACTTGCATCGTCCACTTCACCAACTTATCATAACCTCCTACTACAGACATTAAAATCTAAAACACTATGAAGAAAATAATGTACACTATATTTATTATACTTTGTTATTCTATCCTCGCTACTCCGGTTTTAGCCGAAAATATATTACGCTTCCATAAAAATAACTACGACAAAAAATGGAAAGATTGCAAAATCCCCAATGACTGCATAAAAGCGGAGGGGATATGCTTTAGAGCAGATGCTGTAAATAAAAATTACCTCACAAGCTACGCAAGATATGTGGATTATGAAATGGCGGCTAGAAAATGTGTTTTACCATCAGAAGCTAAAAAAGCTTCTGACTTAATAAAAATTGCAACATGCAAAGAGAATCAGTGCGTAATTGAGAACCCAAAAGAAATAGAGTAGCGAGACTACCTTCGTCCCCTCTCCCCACGCCCCTCATTCCCTCTTCCTCTCTGCTCTCCCCTACCACGTCCCCTTCTATCATCTTCTCTTGGGCCTCGGCCATCACGGTTCTCTCTCTCAGACTTCTGAATCATCTCATCATCAAGACTCTTAGCTTCTTCTGCCACTGAATGTGCTAGAGTAAATTCACAGAGCCTACCAAGAACTTCAACTAAATCTTCACTCACCCCTTCAACAACTCCATGATCCTGAAGTAACTTCTTAGCAGATAGTAACGCACGTGCATCTATCTTTTCCTCTGTATCTCTTAGCTTCTGATATAAATGCACAAGCCTAGCATTTGCTACATCCTCATCAGTAGGCAAATCCATCTTCTTAAACTCTACATCTAAAACTTTTCTTATATAATGAAAAGCTCCGAAATCTCTTGGTCCAACAATACTTATAGCCCGACCCTTATGCCCAGCCCTACCAGTACGCCCAGTTCGGTGCGTATAATTCTCGGGTTGATCATGAATAGAATAATGAATAACTAAATCAAGCTCTGAAATATCAATACCCCGAGCAGCAATATCAGTCGCTACTAACAATTGTAAATCTTCTGCTTTAATTTTAGCAATTACAGCCTGACGCTTAGATTGTGTAAGATCCGAGTTCATACGCCTCGCATCAAAGCCGCGCCTTCTAAGAAGAAGCTCTACGAACTCCGTCTCAGCCTTAGTATTACAAAAGATAATAGCTGATCTTGGATTCTCTGCTTCAATAATATCGCAAAGTGCTAATGCCTTAGACAACAACTCCCCACCTACTTCACAAAATAAATGCTCAATACTAGGAGCATTATCCTCAGTACTTTCAGCAATAACGTATTCAGATTTTACTAAAAAGCTATGCGCAAGCATCTCCACACGAGGACTAATCGTAGCAGAGACAAAAAGTCCTTGCCTTTTCTTAGGAAGCCTTGAAAGAATTGCACGAATGTCTTCGATGAAACCCATGGACAACATCTCGTCCGCTTCATCAAGTACAAAGTACTTACATTTTCTTAAATTTATAACTCTCTTCTGAATAAGATCTAATAAACGCCCAGGGGTACCGACTATAATCCTAGCATCTTTATCAATTGCAGTTCTCTGCTTTCTCTCATCTACGCCACCAATAACAAGCACTGGTGAAAGCTCAGGCTGTAACTGCTGAACTACTTCTTGAATCTGAACAGACAACTCTCTAGTCGGAGCGATGAATAAAGCCGTAGTCTCGCTTGGATTCTTAGCAATCTCACTAAATCTTTCTAATAAAGGAAGAACAAAAGCAAGTGTCTTACCACTTCCCGTCTGTGCTTTAACGATTAAATCTTTCCCCTCTACCGCCTTAGCTACTGCCAAGCCCTGAATCTCAGTAGGAGTAGTAAAACCTAATTCGTTCATCTTAGCGAGTAACTCGCTATTCTTTAAAATATCTGTAAAATTCATTTCTTATTCTCTCATGGCCTTACCGCCACCTCGTTTCTTAGTAACTAGTTTAATATCAGTCCCTGAAAATCCGTACTTATCTCTAATAACATTCTTAATAAATCTCAAATATGAAAAATGTGCTTGTTTAGGATAATTCATAACTAACATAAATCTAGGTGGAGCGACATCAACTTGTGCTGCATAATATAGCTTTAACTGACGACCCCTCTCTACTGGAGCTGGCACTCTTGTAATCTCTTTTCTAAGCATTTGATTAAGACGCATAGTAGTTACTCGCTTAGTTCTAGCGATTGCAACTCCTAGTGCCTCATCAAGCACTCGAGTTATCCTACGACCATTCTTAGCAGAAATAAATATTAAAGGAGCATAAGGAACAAACTTAAAAGTATCCCTTATATTCTGCTCAAATTTCTTAACAGAAGTATGATCCTTCTCAATTGCATCCCATTTATTTACAACAAGAACTATACCTTTCCCTTGATCATGAGCAAGACCGACTATCTTAGCATCTTGATCCGTAGGACCTTCTTCCGCACTTAAAAGAACTACCGCCACATCACACTCCGTAATAGCTCTAAGAGATCTTAAAACACTATAACGCTCTACAGTATCACCAATCCTGCCCTTCTTCCGCATTCCCGCAGTATCAATTAGCTCAAAAGTCTCTCCACCATACTCAAACATCTCATGGATTGAATCTCTAGTTGTCCCTGCGATAGAGGAAACAATAGAACAATTCTTACCAACTAAGGCGTTAAGTAAAGTTGACTTACCAACATTTGGCCTTCCAATAATAGCGGTCCTTATTATTCCAACTTTAGACTCCTCTTCCGTAGGTACTTCAAAGTCCCCTTCTGGTCCGTCATCTTCCTCAACCTCATGTCTTGGAACAGGAAGAGTTGCATACTCCTTTTCATAGTCTACTTCATCAACCCCCTCTCCTGGGGTAAATACTGGTGGGAAATAATCTACTTGATCTGTTACATCTACTTTTTCTAGAAGTTCTGCCCGCCCCTCTTCTTCAAGCGCAAACCATCCTTCTGCCTCTAATAATTCTTCCTTACCTTCTTTTAATCTTGATTCAAACTTGGCAGCGACTTCCTTCTCAACAAGCTCTCGCTCTTTCTGATAAGTCATTAAAGCATTATAGGTAGGCAGTCTTCCAAGAACTTCTTCAATTGTCTCAACAACTTTACGATTATGAAGCGCACTACAAGCTAAAACCTCTGGTACCCCTAATGTATAAAAGTCCGCGGTAAGAGACTCTAATTCAATACCATCACATTTATTTGTAACTACAACAAACGGAACTTCTTTCGATCTTAGAATATTTAAAACATCCTCATCGGCAGGCTGCACACCAGCTCGACCATCAACTAAAAAGATCACACTATCAGCCTCTTCTACTGCTGAGATAGCCTGTTTTCTAGTTTCCAACTGTAATTCATCGCCCTCCGTAGTATCGATTCCGCCTGTATCTATCAGGTAGAAAGGGATTGAAAAGCCCTCAACACTAGCATAGTTCTTATCCCTAGTAATTCCTGGTTCATCCTCTACTATAGCTTTTTTGCTACCCACAACACGATTAAAAAAAGTAGATTTTCCTACGTTAGGCCTTCCTACTACTGCAATGATTGGTATTCTTATATTCATAATTTTATATAGCCTTAAGGTATCCTAGTTTTCTTATTCCTGCTTCTGTTTCAGTCCATTTCGCTTCAACTTTAACGTGAAGTTTTAAACAAACTTTCATTCCAAATATTTTTTCTAACTCTATTCGCGCCTGAGTTCCGATGGTCTTAAGCATCTCCCCACCACGACCAATCACAATTGCCTTCTGACTGTCCTTTTCAACTAAAAGATCAGTATTAATAGTGATCATACTATCCCCATCCTCGAATCCCCTACAGACAACACCCAAGCGATAAGGCAACTCTTCTTTAAGTAGTAAAAATGCCTTTTCCCTAACTATTTCAGAGGAAAACACTTCATCACTTTCTTCCGTAAAAATATCTTCTTCTACCAGTAATGGCCCTTTAGTAAGACGGGATTTTAACACCTTTAAAAGAGTATCAAGTCCTTCACCAGACTTAGCAGAAAGGGGTATAATGTCTGTCTTTTCAGCACTAAAAACTTCGGACGTCAAAATAGATATTATTGGCAGAATCTGTCTCTGATCAATCAAATCAATTTTATTAATCAACACAATTTCAGGTACAGCATCTCCCGGCATCGCTTCTCTAAGAGTTTGCTTAATACCTTGAAGAGGATCTTCAGCATCTATAATTTTCTGAGCATCTAAAACAAGTAAAGGAATATCACTATTCCCCACTCCATCTCTTATTTCTGTTCTAAGGAATCGAGTCATTGCTCCGCGGTGCATGGTCTTATGCACACCTGGAGTATCTACAAAAACGATCTGTGAGTCTGCATCATTTAAAACTCCACGAATACTATGTCTCGTAGTTTGCGGTTTATATGTAGCTATACTGACCTTCTTACCGATAATTTTATTAAGAAGACTAGACTTACCAGCATTCGCTTCACCGAAGAGACAAACTACGCCAACTAACTTTTCTGTGATTTCATTTTTCATATTAACACCTAACCTTTGTCCTGTTCTAACAACGGTCTTCTTTTCTTGTCCGCCTCTGAAGGGAGTAATAGGCCAGACTCTATAAAGAATCTTTGCCCTTCTTTTAAGCTTAACGGTTTCCCATCATACATCATCCTTCTAAGAGCTAGTGCTGCTGCTTCTTGTTGAGCTGCCTTCTTAGTAGATCCCCTACCTCTTCCAACAATCTGTCCGTCTACATAAACCACTGTAACAAATGTAGGAGCATGTTCAGGTCCCTCAACTAATTCTAATAGGTATGTTGGGGGCTCACTTCCTGCGGCATGAAGTACTTCTTGTAACTCGGTCTTCGGATCAAAAGGTGTGACTTCCTTTAGAGCACTTCCAAACATTCTTTCAACAAGTTTGAGTGCTGTTTCATAGTTACTATCTCTATAAACAGCTCCAATAATAGCTTCCATAACGTCAGCTAGAATTGATGGTCGTTCAGCACCACCTGCAGATAGCTCACCTCTTCCAAGTTTTACAAAGGGACTAACGTTTAGTTCCTTTGCAATCACAGCTAATGCTTGAGTATTTACCAATGCTGCACGCATTTTTGACAATTCACCTTCTCTTGCTTCAGGATGCAAATCACTTAAAAGGTGCGCAACACTTAAATCTAGTACCGCATCACCTAAAAATTCTAATCTTTCGTAATCAGCTCTCTCTTTAAATCCCAAAGCAGATCTATGCGTAAGCGATCTTATTAATAGTGATCGATCTTGAAATTGATAACCAAAAGCTTCTTCAAGATTTTCAAAATCAACCCTTGGTTCATACCTAGGGCCGTCTTGATAGCTTGTGCTCTCTTCAATCTCACGCTCTGACTTCGGCTTAGATTTTGTAGATTTACTCACTACTCCCTGTTTAGGGATCATTCGATTTCCAGTACCTTTTTGAAATTCTTTTTTCTTTGGTACTGGTTTATAAGGAAGATAATCATCCCAAACTTCAAACGGCAATTCCCTTCTCTCTTCGGGTTGCCTATCTCTCGATTCTCTAGAATCTCTTTGATTCTCTCGAGAAGTACTTTCTCTCTTCTTCTTTTCGGAACTACCGATAGAGCCAGGTCTAACAATCCTCATAAAATTAAATATTTTTAATTCACGTTACTAAGAATCATGCCAACTCCAGAACAAATCTAGAGAAAGCACGCCTAGTTCCTGAAACAATTTAAATGTATTTACATATGCCCAACACAATACTAGCCTTTTAATATTGCTAGCTAACTTGTAGGGACATGAGATAGGATAGAGGTAGAGAAAGAAAGTCTTAAGCCTTCCGCTACGTCTCTGCTATCTTCCCTGTGTAAACTACCAGTCTATTAAGACCAGCCATTCAGGAACTCTGAACTTATATCACAAAAGTCCATTAAAGTCCTATCCCTAGTAAAAATAAGTCAAAATTCTTATTAAAACCAACATAAGACCCTAAAAACCTTATGCTTACCAACCACAAATATGTGCTATTTAATTTATTAAAATAGTCCAGCTACTTTAAAATCATCCCCTACCCTATAATCCCACCACCCAAGACCTCCCTACTCCCATCCGCATCAAGCTCTGTAGAATAAAACACCCCCGCTTGCCCAGGACTAACGGTACTCCAAGAATCTAAAAACTTAACATATGCCCGCTCACCTTCTATTGGTGTGACCAGACAATCCACCCCTTCATGACGATAACGCATCTTTACCTTAGCTTTAAATGGTTCGGTCGGCTTCATGTTACTAACGAAACTAACATCTGAAAGATAGAAATCTTCCTTTTCTAACTCCGCCTTATCTCCTATCACTACTGAGTTATCATCTGGATTAATTTGGAGTACATATAATGGATTAGGTGCACTTACTCCGAGGCCTTTTCTTTGACCGACTGTGTAATGATAGATTCCACTATGCTCCCCTAACTTTTTCCCGTGGCTATCTTTTATCTCCCCGGATCTATCAACACCTTCTCTTTTATTTATAAAATCTGACACGGAAGAGCTAACAAAACATATATCCTGGCTCTCAGCCTTTGAAGCTATACTGAAGCCGTCTTGCCTAAGCACTTCCCTAACCTCTTCCTTAATCATGTCACCGACGGGGAACATAGTTTCTCTAAGCTCATTTTCTTTTAATGCATATAGAAAATAACTTTGATCTTTGTCCTTGTCCTTACTAGTATATAGCCCTAGACTACCATCGGCTTTTTCTTTAATTCTTGCATAATGCCCAGTGGCGACTTTATTTGCCCCAAATGCTCTACCTCTATTTCTTAACTCATGAAATTTAACTTTTCTATTACAATCAAGGCAAGGATTAGGAGTTCTCCCTTCTAAGTAAGTATTAACAAACTTATCAATTACTTCTTTTCTAAATGATTCTTCGAAATCAAATACATAAAACGGGAAATTAAACTTCTCTGATATCTTCCTAGCATCGTCAAAATCACTAGGAGAGCAACAAGTTGCCCGACTTGAACTACCGCCATGATTTTTATAATCCCAAACTTGCATTGAAACCCCAATCACCTCATACCCAGCTTTTGACAATAAAATCCCCGCGGCACAAGAATCAACCCCACCACTCATAGCTAAGACTACTTTCTCTTTCATCTTAGGCTCCGCATATTTTCAACAGTAGCTTTAACAAGTTCCACCCCTTTTAGTATTTCATCTTCTAAAACATCCCAATCAAAGCTGATTCTTAGGCACTCTCTTGCTTCCGATCTACTTAATCCCATTTCTAAAGCCACCACTGACACTTCTTGTTTTCCAGAAGAACACGCAGAGCCAACTGAAGTTGATATGCCCTGAACATCTAAGCTAACAACTAAATCATCCGCTCTACAATCTTTAAATCTTATAAATAAAGTATTATCCAGTGCCAAACCACTTTCAATTCTAGGCGTTAAAATAAGTAAATCTTCTATAGTTGATTCTAATTTATCTCTAAACTTTCTAGTTAGCTCCCGTCTTCTTAACCTTTCAGTTTCTCCTAGAGCTAATAAATCTTTTGCCACTAGACCTAGACTATAAGCACCCATTACAAACTCCGTACCACCCCTTAACTTATCTTCCTGTCCTCCACCAATGATTAAAGGTGAATATGTTCTACAAGTAAGTTCTTGATTGATCACTAGAGCACCGATGCCTGGTAGCGCTCCTATCTTATGACCAGAAACAGTAACAGCATCAACACCAGCTAGAAATAGCTCCGCTACTGACACACTAGATTTTGAAATTGCTTGAGATGTATCGGAAACAATTAAACCATCGTAGCCTTTATTTCTAAGGGCTTTAGTAAGCTCTAGCACAGGTTGAATAATCCCACTTTCGTTATTAGCGTACATTAAGGAAACTAAAACTGTATTAGGTCTTAGCTTTTCTAAAAACTTTTCTACTAGTACTACTCCGTTCTTTTCAGTCCCGACTTTCTCAACCACAAAACCACTTTCCCCAAAACGCTCCGCGCATTTCATCACAGCTGGATGTTCAATAGATGAAACTAAAATATGTCCACTACCCTCACCCCTTAAAAACCCCTCGATCATACTATTACAAGCCTCAGTCCCGCCTGAAGTAAAAACTATCTGAGCCTTAGTCTCTGGCCTATCTTTAAAAAGATAAGAATGTAAACTTTCCCTAGCGGTCCTTAACAGAGCACGAGCCCTCCTCCCCTCACTATGAATACTAGAAGGATTTGCAACTTTATAATTTGAAAAAAACTCCCCCATCCCTTCAAGCACGCATGGCCTAAGAGTGCTGGAAGCATTCGCATCCCAATACATTTAAACTAAATTAAGTTCTTAAAATCTATTAAAGGAGGTATTTACCATAGATATGCTGGCTTTAGAATTAGAAATCTAACTAGTTGTAATGATTGATCTAGTACACGCTCTGTGGCGATTTAAGAATCTATTTATACCAAGATATTCATAACAGACAAAAGTGCACTTTCGGAAGGAGATCTTTATGGCTAACATGGATATGAAGAAAGAAGTGGTAGAAGAACTATCAAAAAACTTTTCTAAATTAGATCAAAACAAAGATGGAGAAATTTCTAGGGAGGAATTTAAGAATATCGGGATGCCAAAACTTACTCCTGAAGAGCGCAATAAATATTTTGACGACTTAGCTAAAAAAACTGGAGATAAAAACTCAATAGACAAAAATGACTTAACAGTTGCACACAGGGATTTAGATGAGACAAAATTTGGTATTAGCACAACAGAGGCTCATAAATTTGTCAATAATCCTGAAGTACAAAAGCTATGTGAGTTGCAGCAAGCAAAGTGGGACATTGAAGGTAGGCATCGAAAAGCAGGTGGTGATATCAATGATCCACGATTTGTAGGAAAAATAGAGGCTATAGATGAATTAATCTCAAAGCAAGAAGAGAAAGTAGTGCCAGCCGTTAAAGCTCTGCTAGGAATTTCTCAAGATACAGAAGATCTAAAAAATATTAAAGTCTCTAAGTCCGTTTTTAAGAATAGAGATGGCACCATAGAGGAAACCGTATTAATCTCTCATAAAAACAAAGATAAAGATACCTATAATTATGGTAACACCACATTATCTCACACGGGTGAAGTTCTTTTTAGCGACAAGGAAAAATATGAAACAATGAATAAGATTATTGATGCCATGGTTATTGCACATAAAGATGGTAGACATCTTAAGACAAGTCAAATGGAAGAAATTGCCAATAAAATTGCAGAAGGTTACCTTCTAGAGGGAGAGAAAATTATAATCTCAAAAACACCGAATGCCTCTTACACTTCTAAATCACCAAAAGGAGAAGTCACTTCTTTTTCAGTAGAGGGGGTAATATACCCACGGGGTTATTCAACTGAAAAATTAGGTTCTGTTAGCTCGGAAGGGGGTAATATTAGAGTTTCCACATCTGACTACTATGGCGACACTTACCTTAAAAGAAGAGGCCTAAAGGATTAATAATTCCGCCATACAATCCATGAAATCTTCTCAGTGACTCACCACAGCTTTGCTTGCACTAGACGCTGAGGCTATTCAAAGCGCCAAAACGCTAATCCAGAATTTCCTCTCCACAATGAGGACACATACTAATATCTGATAGTAATTTTAACTTCCTTGGCTTAGGATTCCTAGTGGTATAAGCCCACAAACTCTTATTGCAATTCTTACAACAGAAACGACCAGACCAAATTAAATTATCTAGAGGTATTAAGAGAAGAAAAATTGAATATAAGTAAATGCTATCCAATGAACTAAATTTAATAATTACAAAGCACAATAATAATATTAAACCAATAATTTTAAGTCTTTCATACGCTAATGACTTTAATTCACTATTCAAATCAGCTCTTTTCATACTCACACCATTGTTTAGCGTTCCAATACTAACATACTTGCCTAGCCATAGTCTTATACTACTAATGAACCCGCCCCTATTTCAGCCTCTTAACCTTCAGCAGATCAAAATGCTCATCGAATGAAAATACAGTCTTAATTTTCATCCCAGTCACTATCGAGAATGAAATAGCATCTGTAAAGCTTAATCCCTGATCAGCATATTTTCTAAAAAAAGTTAAAGCATTTTCTTCTATTTCTTGATCAGTATAAAGTACTTTAAGAATCTTAGAATTCATAATTGCCTCACCTCTATCCGCAGCAAAAGAGTATCCCGCCCTCCTACCGATAAGAGTCATAGTC
>JBILFC010000274.1:0-4107 GCA_044351785.1 Bdellovibrionota bacterium | reverse complement strand
GCTTGAATACTTATCATATGTAACTGACACCAAATGATGCACATTCTCAGGTAAAATTCTTGATAATTCATACTGAACCTTAGGAACATTTCTTAAAGAAACCCCTAACTTTCTAGATCCGCTAAGACTTAGTAGAGAACCCTCATGCATGATTTTTAACTGCCTTTGAAATTCAGTTAAGAATAAAACATTTCTATAATCTTTCTTAAGTTTAAACTTTGTCTTTGATTCAAGTTCATTCTTAATCTTCACAAACAATTCTCTTTTTCCTTGGGCTTCAAAGGAGAAAAGGAATAAATTAGGCTGCATCTCTTCATTTCTAGGTAGAAGTGAAAGTGAAATTTTCTGAGCCTTCTTTAAAACTTCTTCAAATACTACATCCTCCTGACCAAATTCACTTTGTCCCTTACAAAGCTTCGAATTTTCCTCTAGGCTACAATCAGGTAAGAGGTAAGCTTCTAAGCTTCCTAGCAGGTCCTCTTCGCGAGTTGGTTCTGATGTTTCAATTGAAAGCACTCTCTGCATACTTTCATCTGAATTTGAAACCACACTTGAACTAACTGATTCAATTTTAAATATTTCGAACTTAGACGGCACATTCACAATTCGGGAACTACGCAATTTAGAAGCCGCACCTCCAATTTTAGGTATAAGCTCACCTGAAATTTCAAGTCTAATTTCACCAGGTTCTTCCGGTAACTCTACAGGCTCTGACTCAACATAAAACTTAGTATTTACCTTTTCATCTTGCTTAAAAGTAAAACCAAGTGCTCTAGATTTCTTACCCTCAAAGCTTTTCTCAGGTTCTACTCTCATTCTAAGTGAGAGTAGATTTTTAACTAACTCGAGTTCCACGGCATGGCTAAACTCTAAAGAAGATACAAACTTTCTTTCATTATTATTAGTTGGATTCGTATAATAGCTAGCATCATAAATAGTATATTCAAGATCAGGTACTTCTACAGACAAACTAACTTCCTTTAACTTAATTTCTGGGAAGATATCTTGATCAATATTTAATTTTAGGTCTGCTGCGACTGGCCATGGATTCTTAGGAATAAAGGAAATGATACTTTCACTATTAATATCTGTCTTCCATTCACCCTCTATTAAATTTGTCCCATAATAGAGTGAAAGTCCCTTCTCTAATGTTATACCTTTTAGTTTCCCATGACTTACCAAGTGAGCATCCCAGGCGGCTTTAAATAATAATTTAAGTGGAGTACGATAGTCTACTGATTCTCCAATCTGAAATGAAGTTATCTTTGCTTCTACTGAAGTAAGTGGTTTCTCTTTTACTTTTTCTACTTCCTTATCAGCAATCTCATCCCAAATCTCAGGACTCACTGGGATTGTGCATGTTACATCCTTATCTAAAAAATACTTTCCTTTAAAAAAACTCGTAGACTTATGAAGCTTAAATCTAACTTCCCCCTTTTCCTTGGGTCTGAACAAATCAGGTCCTACAACACTGGCGGTAAGCCCCCATAATGAACCTATAGCACCAAGCTTTTCTATTTTGTTAGCCTTAGAAAGGCTTAATTCGAAAAATTGGTCATAAATTGGATAATTGGTTCTTAATTCAATCTTAGGTGTTTGAACTAAAGGTACTCTGTTTTTAATTTCCAACTTACAACTTGATATAGTAACAGTTGCCTGAGGAAGTTCTGTTTCTAAATTTCTTGGCTCAAAATCTAGAGAACTTCCATCCAAAGATTGAGCCGTAACTAATCCTTCCAAAGAGATATTTATTTTCTCTCCAGGCATCCACCCTTCTCTAGGCGTAAATGTAAGTAATGTATCAGACCACCAACTCCACAATCCTGGCTTAGTCGGGCTTAGTGTTAAATTGCTAAAATTTCCAGTAGCCGTTCTATCAGCTGGAGCGATAGGTTTAGAAAACTTAATTACTAAGGGAAAGTCTTCCTTAGTTGGGGTTATATCAAAAGGTAGGACCTCTGCTGAAATTCTGCTATCAACACTTCGCTCAAGAATCCCCTCCTGAACCTTATGCTCTAATTCCTTAAGATTTTGTTGTTCACATGAACTGAACAAGATGAATGAAAAAATAATAAAAGAAACGCGAAGGAAAGAAACTAATCTTTGAAGAACCATATCTTTAAGGCAAAAAGTATTAAAAGCTAGAAAATTCTAGCTTAATCATATACCCTGTCAATAGTAGGCCCTAAAGTCTTAGGCGAGAACTTTTATACCTAACTCTACAAGAGATTCCACGCTTGCTACCCCTGGAGCTCCGACCATAATATCGGTTCCTCTTTGAGTCTTAGGAAATGCTATCACGTCCCTTATAGATTCTTCACCACAAAGAATCATAGCTATTCTATCGACTCCAAAAGCTATCCCGCCATGTGGAGGAGCGCCGAAAGATAGGGCATCGAGAAGGAATCCAAACTTAGTTCTAGCCTCTTCCTCAGAAATCCCTAAGAGAGAAAACATCTTAGATTGAAGCTGCTGATCAAATATTCTAATACTTCCACCACCAATTTCTTGTCCATTTAGTACCAAGTCATAAGCCTTAGCTTTGAGACTTAATGGGTCTGAATCAAGAATAGCTAGCTCTTCTGGGCCCTTAAGATCAGGAGATGTAAACGGATGGTGTACAGCCATATATCTTCCAGAACTTGAATCAAGTTCTAATAATGGGAATTTCTTTACCCATAAGAAAGACAGCTTATTAGGGTCAATAAGTTCAAGCTTCTTAGCAACATTTACTCTTAAAGCTCCAAGAGAACTACAAACTAAAGGTAGCGCACCGGCGATACCTAAAAATACTCCGCCATCTTCAAGTCCGAACTGCTTAATGCATTCTGCATGCTTAGACTCGTTAAAGAACTTAGATAGCGGGCCTTTAAGCACTCCACCTTCATTCTTAAACCAAGCAAGGCCCTTAGCTCCGTACTGAGAAACAAATCCAGTCCACTCATCAAGAACTTTTCTTGAGACAAGACCATCTTCAGTAACTAAAAACCCTCTAACTACTCCGTGAGTACCTAGGATTTCTTTTATGATGTCTGATTCACAAGAAGCAAATAACTCTGAAACATCTTTTATTTCTAAATCGAATCTCACATCAGGAGCATCGACTCCGTACTTAAGCATTACCTCATCATAAGTCATGTGTGGGAAATCATAGTTTAGATCAACACCACCCACATCTTTCCAAATTCTCTTTGCCAAACCTTCCGCCATCGCCACAACATCATCTTCTTCTATGAATGACATTTCAATATCAATCTGCGTGAATTCTGGCTGACGATTCGCTCTAAAATCTTCATCTCTAAAACACTTTACAATCTGATAGTATTTATCAAGCCCTGAGCACATTAGAACTTGTTTAAAAAGCTGAGGAGACTGTGGAAGAGCATAGAATGATCCATGCTGCATTCTCGAAGGGACTAAAAAGTCTCTCGCTCCCTCTGGAGTCGGCTTAGAAAGAATAGGAGTTTCAACTTCGCAAAATCCTTTATCATTAAGGTATGACCTTGTGGAAGTATAAACCTGTGCCCGCTTTCTTAGCATGGTCTGCATCTCAGGCCGTCTTAAATCAAGGAATCTATATTTTAAACGAAGCTCTTCCTTAGCATCAGTCATATCATCTGGTGAGAAGGGAGGAACTTCTGAACTTGATAATAAAGTGGCGCTGTTAATATGAACATCAATAGCGCCAGTTTTTAAATCGGCATTACTAGTACCCTCTGGACGAGCAACTACAACACCTTCTACTTGAATAACATATTCGGATCTTACACTTTCAGCCAATTTAAAAGCATCAGCATCTTCAGGATTAAACACTAACTGTACACGACCAGAGAAATCCCCTAGATCAATAAAGACTAAACCACCATGGTCTCTTCTCTTTCTTACCCAACCGGATAATTTAACACTGTGACCAATTAAAGCCTCCGTTACCTCTCCGCAATAATGTGATCTAAACTTCTTACCGAATTCTACTTGTGACATATATAGATGTATTAATTGAATATTATAGTCCCTTCTTAGCACTAGAATCATGAAGTATCTAGCCCCGAATAAGTACATCCTGTCTATCGGGAATTATTTCATAGTCCGTGCTACCAAACCCTATTT
>JBILFC010000273.1:0-4110 GCA_044351785.1 Bdellovibrionota bacterium | reverse complement strand
TTTGTTGTGCTATTTTTATTAATTGGGATTATTTCTTTAATTTTTTATTATCAAGAATCGACTCTAACAAATACCGTTCCTGATTCTATTGCAAGGGCTATTGTAATGGCTAAAAAGTTTTCTAAAGGGAATATTTGGTGGTATCCAAACTCACTATTCTCAGAAATCATCGTTAGCTCAATTTTTAAGAAAGAAATCGCTACGTACTATTATTTCATTCTCCTTCTTGAGACACTCACTCTTGCTACAATTACCGGAATGATATTTTCCAAACTATTCATGAGAGGCTGGGCTAAATCAACTAACTCAAACGTCCAGAAAACTATCTATAAAGCAAGCTTAGGTAAGAAATTGGGGGATCTCATATTTAGACACGCTAGCCCAGTTAGAGGAATTATGGGCAAAGAATTTCAAACTTTTATTAGAGACACCACTCAGTCAGTACAACTACTACTACTGCTAACTCTCACCTTCATTTACCTCTACAACTTCAGGGTCATTCAAAGCTCATCGATCATTGAGGGATCTTATAGAGAGGCGTGGCAAGCTATTCTCAGCAGCGCAAACATACTCTTTGCTGGGTGCGTATTAGTGGCCGTATGCACCCGCTTCGTTTACCCCTCTATCAGCCTTGAAGGGGGAAGTTATCAAATTATTATGGCCACTCCTATTGGCATTAGAGGATTATTAAAGTGTAAATTCTTAACTTGGTTTTTACCAATATCTATCCTATCCTTTATTTTATTAATTTCAGGCGGGCTAGCGATTGATGCTGATTTCTCTAGCTTAGTAGGCATGACAATCATTAGTATCAGTCTAGGTGCAAGCTTAGTAGCTTTAGGAATAGGAACAGGTGCATACTATGCAAAATTTGATTGGGAATCTCCTATCCAAGTAAGCTCCAACTTCGGAAGCTTGGTATACATGATGTTTGCAATGATTGTTGTAATTTTTAATTTAATACCAGCGACAATATTTTTTATCTTCTCCAACATCTCTTTTTTCAAGGATCGATTGATGCTAATCGATCTTAGCTTCGCACACATCTGCTGTCTATTTCTTGTTGTAATGATGAACGGGGCAATCACTAGAAAATCTCTAATGATCGGTGAAATGAAATTAGCTGAAAAAGAGTGTTAGCGCTTCTGCATCACTATCGTAATCTCTCCAACTACAAATCCCCACTTCCTCATGTAGGAACGGTTTATTAGAACTCCATCATTCATAAGCCACATCCAATCATCAAATCTAATTCTATAGGTGGTATCATCAACTGGTAAATCCATATAATAGGACCAATAAAAAGCATTTCCATGACTTTTACCTGTTGCCTTATCTAAAATATCATCAGCCACGCCTTCAAATTCTCCATTTCCTAGATCCTTAAGCTTCCAGATTCTTTTCTGCTTCTTTCCATCAGAGTAAATAAAGTCTTCGTCTAGCACTCCGTCCGGACCGTTCCATGAACCATTCATCGTCACTTCAAAACGCTTAATAATGTTACCATCTCGGTCCTGAACTATGCCCCATGCTTTTAAATCTCCTGAGAAATAATCTTTTAATGAAAGATTAGGAACTTCCCCAACATACTTTGCCCCATCTATTGCGCTTGAACAGGAATTAAAAATCAATCCCATCATTAAGAGTAAAATGTATAACTTATTTATTTTCATTTTCTTTCCCCAAGTAACTGCTGCCTAAGTTCAGGCTCAGATGTTTTCTCACTTAACCAAATATTAAAAAAGCATTCAGCAAACTTATCGTCATCTATCTCACCTAGAAACTGGTCGTTTTTGTAAAAACTTGCCCGACTTTCTGAATGTTTTACACCCTTAAGACTAACTCCAGGACCTACATCAGGAAATAGCTTCTTCATTTCTAACAGCCAGCCCTCATGCTTTAAGCTGTCCGTACAGCCTACACCCTTCATCTCCTCTATGGATCTCTCAGCAATTTTTTCGCCTTTTAGGTTTAAGAAATATCTTAGCACCAGTGCAAATTCTTCCTTAGCATTAATTTTTCCACTTTCAGAAAAAAGACTAGCCTCATAGACATCCCATAAATAATACTTGAGCACTCCCTTTCCAATAAGTTTAAAACTGGAAATTGGTTGAGCGCTGCTTATTGGCAGAGCAGAAAAAAGAATATAAAAACAAACTAAAATAAATTTACGCATGGAAGATTAACGATTAAAAAGCTACTTCCTTACCTCTTTCTAAGAAAATACACATCTGCATTCTGATTCTCCGACATCGGGTAATACTTAAAATCCCAATTAGGGTCATTTAGCTTAATCCCTGGATCCAGTATAAGTATCTGATATTCCTTAGTATATTCTTCTGGCTTCTTTACAGAGGCTATATAACCGAGTTTATTATCATGACGTCTTAAATAGAAGGGTAATGGCCAATAAGATTCTGTGCCAACTAAGATTTTTGTATTGGGATACTGTGTCATATAAACATCTATATCCTTACCTAGCTCGACCATGGCATCATAAGCATGAACATATGCGAATGGATTTCTAGTACCATACACACCCTGTGGATCTATAAATGGAGTAAGCGCTCCCAATGCATTTTCTCTAAAATTAAATTTTAAAGCATAATACCCTGAATAGAGGACTAAGGGCACAAATACTAGAGTAAGAGGAAAATTCAAACTACCATTAAAAATTGAATTCTGCCTGAATGTCTTACTTTTATCCCTACTCTGCATAAACTCTCCGAAAGAAGACAAACTAAGGGTAAAAGAAAAACTGCTTCCTAAAAGAACACCAAGACCAAATAGACTTGGAGCAGAGATATTAATGATTAACCAAGGCGTCTTATAAGGAACATATGAATAAACAAAAAAATTAACAATCGCTGTCAAAAACATGTAAAGAACAAATCTGTGCTCAACCTTTGCAATAGGTCTAATCATGACCTCTCGAATTGACATAAGGGCATCTAATTTTAAAAGTTCACTCTTATTTTTTATCGCTAAAATATTACGTACCCCCTGAAAGAGCAAATATATGGCGATATAAAGTAATGGTATCAGACCAATCATCGCAACAGGTTCTGTAAGATCAAATACGTCATAATAATAAAAGAATGGTTTATGGTGTCCTGTATCTGAATGTCCCCTCCCTACCCACTGTTGTATCCCAAATAACAATTCTCTAATACCATCTGGATGCCTAAAAAAACCTGAGAATAAAAAGCTAACTACCAATGAACATATTAAAAGCCCCGCTAGAAAATAATCATATTGGCGAAACAATTGCCCGAAAATTTTATTATACCCATAGATAATTAAAGCAGATAAGCCGGCTGCAAAGAAATAAATAATAAATGTCTCCTTAGTAGCGATAAGTAATCCCAAAAACAATCCTATCCATAACAGTTCCCTTCTCTCCCTCGTTTCAATCCATCTGAAAAGAAAAATTGAAAAGCTTAAGGACGCAAATACTAGTAAACTTTCATGAATTGCATAACGCCCATAATATAAGCAACTTGAAGATAAAACTAGGAATGTCATTGCAAACAATCGACTTCTCATTGAAACAAGAGTGCCTAGAAAAAGTGGCGCTAGTATAATACCCATACTACTGACTACAGCGGACATTCTATGGCCATACTCATTCTCGCCAATAAAATATTCAAAGAGGGCTGTCAGATAAAAATAGGAAGGGCCATGATAGTTTTCATGTGAATACTTAAATACCCCATCCCTATACATTTCATCTATAAAATAATAGTTCACTCCTTCATCATTATGAAAAGGACGATCATCTAAGTCTAAAAGCCTTAAGAATAGTCCAAGGGATAGTATAAACAAAAGTAAGAAGATCTTAATTATCTTATCTCTATTCAATGACTTAGTACTAAGCTTTAGTAACGACATAACTTATTATTTTAAATGCGACTATTAAGGAATTATCCTATCAAACTATCTTAAAGACTTACATCCTTTAATTAACAAATGATTTTTTTTCCATTTCTTGAAATAAATTCAATTTTTACGCGATAACAAGTAGAGCTGTACTATTTTACCTAACTCACACTTAGTACTTAATTAAGACCATTCTCTCAGGCCTTTACTCAAGTTTAGTCCAGCTTCTAA
>JBILFC010000271.1:0-4125 GCA_044351785.1 Bdellovibrionota bacterium | reverse complement strand
GGTACTAGTTTAAGAAACTTTGGAATGCCATTTATCCGTTATCTAACCAGTGATGTTAGTTCAATTATAAAGGAACCGTGTTCGTGTGGAAGATTATTGCCACGCCTTGCACCTGTGACTACAAAAGACGAAGATTTAATTATTACTCCTGAAGGAAGAATCATAGCATCATCCGTGTTAACACATCCATTTAAGCCACTCAAAACTATTATTGAGTCACAGATAATCCAAGAATCTGTAGATGAGTTGGTTGTCAAAATTGTAAAAGCCGCCAATTTTATGCCTTCAGAAGGAGAGCAGTTGGTGTCAGGTTTAAGGGAGCGCTTAGGTAATGGGATAAAAATTAGGCTCGAATTTGTAGATACTATCCCTCGTACAGCTGCGGGTAAATTACGCTGGGTAATCTCAAAAGTTAGACCACCTCTATAGTCTGCGAGTTAGGAGTTACCCATTATTGGGACGGGTTGTCCCGTCTTATCAACTGCAACCATAACAACTTCAGCTTCGGTAACTTTTATCGCACTACGATTCTCTATCCCTCGCTCTGCAGTAACTAGGACTTTAACAGAAATAGAAGTGCGACCTATCTTTATAGTTTCTGTATGAAAGTTTACTGAATCACCCACATGAACAGGAGAAATAAACTCAACTTCTCTCATCACTTTAGTGACGTATAAATTAGGTTTTATTGAAACTGCATGTTGTGAAGCCGCTAAGTCGATATAACTTAGTATAACGCCTCCAAAGATACTACCCATTGCATTAGTATCCTTTGGTAACATTACCATTCTAATTTGTGGGCTTGTATTTAACATGAAGTACCTTTATTACTGGCTATTAATTTGACAAATACTCTTAGTATCTTCTATCCAACCCCGCCTTTTATCATTGGTTTCAATTAATATCCATGGGTTTGTCTCAGCATTTGGATAGAGATTAATTTCTGAGCTCGGTTTAATTATGTTAACCTGTTGAGAAGTAGTGGTGGGACTAGAATATACAATAGTCTCTTCTAGCACTACACCTTCTAGTTTATTGATATCTTCAATTGAGTTAACTAGGCGGTACCTGCCATCTTTGGTTTTAGTTATAAGAAATATTTGTACAAATAATAATAATGATATTCCATGAAGTAGGAGTTGAAATTTCTTACCACGATTCGTTCCTAAGAAAAAGTATCGAGATAAGAATACGAATAACGATAGTGAGGCAGTAGAAAAAAGTATGGTGAGTAAGTGATGTTTGGGGATGAAGTTCTGAAAGATTAATAAGCTTGGTGATTGGACTGGATTTTTATCACCAAGTTTTAATTCGTTAATCTTAGCTGCACCACGCAACTTATCCACTTGCTGTTTAAGTTGGATATTCTTAGGTGAGAGTAATAGTCCAAGCCGAGCATAACAAAGACTTTCTGCGTTATTGGGAGAAATTTCTGAAAGTCTTAAATACAATTCGGTGTTTTCTGAACCTTCATTTAGCAAGCCCTTTAAAAATAGGTATTCTTGCTGCGTATCTTGGTTAAAATCTTTTAAGTCTTCTGCAACTACAATATTAAGCTGAAAGAAGAGTGTTAGGATAAGAATAAATACTGAATTATATCGCCGCATAGAAATCCTTCAATAGGCTATGAGCTTTCGTCTTATGTCCACTTGAAAGTATCGTACTACTAGAATATAGAAGATTCTCTAGCTCACCGAGTATACTACTACTGTCTTCAAGTTTAGGATAGGTTTTACTTAATTTATATGAAAGTTCATTGGCGGTTAGCATATCGCAATTTTCTTGAAGCAATACTGATGATGCATTTTTAAGTAGAGATAATGTGTCTAATGCCGAAGGAGACTGATTGCTAGTAAATTCTTTGATTATTATGTTTAATTTTTTTTTGGGAGAACTTTGTATTCTTTTGAAATTATTAACAAGTTGCGTTTTAATTAGAACTAAAAGCGGCAGAAAAATACTTATAAGAAATGAGATAAGAGCTAAATTGCCGCTTAATTTACTTTGCGTACTTCCATATACTTTTCTTAATAAATTTTTATCAATTTCCACCTTAGGTGCTTCTTCTATTTTAGGTAAGACCACTGGTTCGCCAACAACACTTACTAATTTATCAACAGTTGTTTCAAATTTATAACCTTCTTCCTTAGGATCAAACCAGTTAATAGTAAACCTCGGAATATTTAGATTACCGTTTGTTAGGGGTATTAGCGTAACTGAAAATGTTTTATAGAAAAAAATGTCTGGATTTTTTATGTCTTTCTTTATAATTGGCTTCTCGTCGTATCTTTTAAATTCATTTTCATTTATTTTGTTTATAGGATCGCCAAGTTCTAGAGGTTTTAGGTTTGCATCCCCAGAGACTTGGATTGTTAGAGTAATAGGATCACCAACTTTGCTAGTGTCTTTATCAATACTGCTAGTAACTGTAAGTTTACCAACGGGAATGTGGCCCATAATAGGGCTAGCAGGTGGGGGGAGGGGTTTTACTGTAAAAGATATAGGTGGTGCTACGACGGTTTTTTCCTGGGTAGAAAACTGAGAAATTAGAGGTAATAAGCTATTAAGCAATTGATTAGATAGTCCAAGTCCTGAAGGAACTCTTCTAACTTCTTGAAGAGCAACATTAAGTCTTCTTTCTGGTATTTGAATAACTCCACTTTGAATAGGAAACCAAGACTCTGAAAAAGAATGAATTGTTATGTTGTAGGCTTGCCGTTGTCTTTTTTCATCCTGACCGAATCTTTCCCTCCATACCCCTTCTACTTGAAAATCATCAAGTTCAGCTTTAATTAAATTAGTTGGTGCTATAATTTCAACGCGGTAGGATACCTGCTCACCGACATAGGGCTTTTCGTTAGAAATTAATTGAATAAAGTTAAATCCATCTTTGGTAGGACTTTTGAGAGCTGAACCGATAAAATTTCGTGATGATTCAATGGTAATTTTCTTACTAGGTAACCTTATACTTTCACCTTTATATTCTACGCTGCCGTGTGGAGTGTTGTAGCTACCTTCTTTGAGAATAGATTTTGGCTTTAAGCTAAAAACGAAGGTTTTCTGTTGAGTAGATACACCGTTGATTTGCTGATCTTGAATCGACGTTGATTGCACTGCTACTGAGAAGTTTTCATCATCTTTTAAATTAGGCATTTTAAAGTCAGCAATACTTTCTCCTGACACCGTAATCTGCATAAAGAATTTGGTATCATTTGTACCAGAATCAGGAATTACATTAAGATTAATGCGGGGCTTGTCATCCGCAACAACTGATTGGACAAAGAATATAGATAAAAACAGGAAAAACAGCCTAAGCACTTTACCAATCCCTCCTAGGTATAGATTTACTTTGTTTTTCTAGCTCCGTCAAAGCCTGTTGATAGCGATACTTTTGTCTAGAAGATGTATCTTCTTCAATGCTATTAAGTTGTGAGAGACTCTGGTCGCTAAGGGATTCATTGTTAGTTTGATTTACGCCTCGATCACTACCTGCTTGATTAGGATTTATTTCTTCATTCTTTATTCCGTCTTTTTGGGTCCCATCTTTCTCTGGAACCTTATTTTCATCTCCAGACTTATCTTGTTGCTGATTCTTGTCATTGTTATTGTTAGGGTTTCTGGTTTCTGGTTTATTCCCTCGTTGATCATTCCAGCTTTCATTCTGATTGCTATTAGGTTCTTTCTTCTCGTTTTTATCTAAGTCCTTGTTCGGCTCTTTATCTCTATTATTTGCGTTATCTTGTGGGGGAGGATTCTGATTGCGATCTGCATCATTATTGTCCCTATTATCTGAGCTTTTATTCGGGTCATTCTCATTATCGTTTGCTTTATCTTGAGGAGGGTTCTTTTGACTATCTTTATTGTTGTTATTTTGATGTTTCTTCTCCTCGTCTTTCTCCTCTTCTTTGTCTGTATCCTTATCTTGATCTTGAGGCGGATCTTCTAGTAACTTTTTAACGTATTTTAGGTTGTTTTCTGTTTCAGAGTCAGAGGGGTTATCCTTTAGGGCGGATTCATAATCGGCTTTTGCTTCTTTAAATTTCCCGCTTTGTAGTAATGCATTTGCTCTATTAAAAAGGCTATGAGATTTTTCAACAGGGGAGTGTGCCAATGAAGCACTCTTAG
>JBILFC010000270.1:0-4145 GCA_044351785.1 Bdellovibrionota bacterium | reverse complement strand
AATCACTTATGGCTGAATCACTAGTAACCGATATAAAAATGATACCTATATTAGGCCCTAAATAATCAAATATCTACCATGGCTACATCCAGTAAAGAACAAAAGAGAATTCTACAAACTCTCCTGGATAAAGGTATTTCAGCAGACCTCTCAGAACTTCAGCCCTGTACACCACAGGAATCTTCACTGCCCTCTAGATTGCCTGGGAAAGGCACAGATCATACAATCGAAGCAATGAATGCTAGAAGGTCTCACTTAGCAGAACAAGGATTTATCTTAGAGAATCTTTATACTGAATGCCCAGACTTCGAACCAGCTTCACTACAAGGAAACATAGAAAATTTCATTGGATATGCACAAACACCAATAGGCATAATCGGGCCACTAAGAATTAGAGGTCTTCATGCAAAGGGAGATTTTTTTATTCCGCTAAGCACCTCTGAAGGCGCATTAGTAGCTTCATTTAATAGAGGTGCACATGCAATCAGCCAGTCCGGAGGAGCAATTGCTGTATGCACAACGGAAAGCGTATCTAGAGCTCCTGTTTTCCAATTTAAAAATCTCTCCGAAAGTTGCCTGTTCTCATACTGGGCATTATCAGAACTTGATACATTTAAAACGATTGTTTCTGATGCATCAAGATATTGTAAACTTCAAGAACTGAGAACCAAAATTATTGGAAAAGAAGTTTATCTAATTTTTGAATACACCACTGGCGATGCATCTGGTCAAAATATGGTAACTCTTGCGACAGATAAAATTTGCAAACACATAATATCCCACTATGAGAATAAACCTCAGAACTGGCATATTGATGGCAATCTGTCAGGAGATAAAAAGGCAACAATGCTATCCTTTGGTTATGCTAGGGGGAAAAAAGTAATTGTAGAAGTCACAATCCCTAGAAAACTCTCACAAGAAATTCTTCACGTTACACCAGAAGAAATACATAATTACTGGCAGATTTCATTTATTGGAGGCACATTAAGCGGGTCAATAGGATCTCAGGGACATTTTGCTAATGGGCTTGCTGCACTTTTTTTATCCTGTGGTCAGGATATCGCCTGTGTATCTGAAGCTGCTGTTGGAATTACTCGAATAGATGTGACAGAAGATAAAGATTTATATATTTCAGTAATGCTTCCCAATTTAATAGTTGGCACTGTGGGAGGAGGCACAAGTCTTCCTACTGCGAAATCCTGTTTACAAATGCTAGATTGCTACGGAGAAAACAAAGCACAAAAATTTGCAGAAATTTGTGCAAGTACGGTTTTAGCAGGTGAACTTTCAATGATTGCAGCATTGACTCACGGTGACTTCTCATCTGCTCATGAAAAACTAGGTAGAAAGAATAAAAAATTATAATATGAGTAGCGATATTAAGAACCGAGCTAAATTTGATTTTGTCCGTTATGCTAATGTATGGGAAGATGCAGATATTCTTTGTAAAGCCCTTAATATTAAGGAGGGCAACAAGATCCTTTCAATCTCCTCGGCTGGAGATAATTGTTTTGCAATGCTCGCCCAGGGCGCCTCAGTTGTAGCAGTAGACCTAAATCCAGCTCAAATCGCATGTGCTAGTCTAAAGATAGAAGCTATAAAAACTTTGGATCACCTTACACTTTTAAAATTCTTAGGTATAAACTCCGCAATTGGTGAAGAAAGACTTAAAATTTATGATTCAATGAGGCCACAATTAGGCGAAACGACTGCTTCTTTCTGGGATAGCAGAAGGCATATTTTAGGTACCGGATTTATTCATGATGGAAAGTTTGAAAAGTACTTTCAAACATTTAGAAAATATCTAATACCACTTATTCACAATCGAAAAATATTAGAAGAATTATTTCAAGAGAAATCAAATGAAGCCAGAATAGATTTCTATCAAAATGACTGGAATAACTATCGTTGGAAAGCATTGTTTAAGGTATTTTTTAGCAGATTTATCTTGGGTAAATTTGGCAGGGATCCAGAATTTTTTAAATATGTTGAAGGAACTGTCTCAGATCGATTAATTAAAAGAGCTGAATATGCATTTACAACTTTGGAACCGCATACAAATCCATTTTTAAGATATATTCTGCAGGGTAATTTTATACATAAAGATATTTCACAGGCGGATTTAGATAAAAATTCAGAAAGCGCCCAGTGTCTACCTACCTATTTAAGACCTAATATACTACCTAAAGTTAAAGCCAATTTAGATAGACTTAGCTTTCATTTAGGAACGATAGAAGAAGCAGCGAATAGCCATTCTCATTTTAATGGGTATAATCTTTCTGACTTATTTGAATATCTGAGTGAAAAAGATACACAAAATATTTATCAGATATTATTGGATCGCGGAGCACCCGGTGCAAGAATAGTATATTGGAATATGCTAGTTCCCAGAAATTGTCCCCCAGCACTGAAAGACAGAGTCACAGAGTTAACTACCCTAGGAGATGACCTATTTAAGGAGGATAAAGCATTTTTCTACAGTAAATTTGTTATTGATGAGATCAAATGACAACGTTTTTACATGATATTAAAAATGCTTTCCTGATTTCTATTATCTTTAGTTTGCTAATTATTGCGGTCGAACTTTTAACTAGGAAACTCAAACCTTCGCCTGAACTTTGTCGGAAATTGATACATGTCATAGGTGGATTAGTTTGCCTATCTTTCCCCTATCTAATTAGTTACCACTTCATAGTATTTATTTTAGCTATAAGCATGGCACTAATTCTCCATCTCGGTGAAAGATTTAACTTTTTAACCTGCCTCAATAGAGTATCTAGAACATCAAGTGGTAGCCTATTATATCCAATGGCAGTTTGGATGACTTTCTATCTATCCGGAGAGAAACCTTGGCTATATATATGTTCGCTTCTTGTTCTGGCTATTGCGGATGCAGGAGCGGCATTAATAGGAAGTAAGTATGGAAGATTTCATTATAAAATTGATTATGAAGAAAAAAGCATTGAAGGATCACTAATTTTCTTCCTTCTTGCTTTTATAGTCATTGAAGTTCCTTTAGTTTTACTTAGTCCATTAACTCCACTAAATTCGGTCCTATCAGCTTTTTTGGTGGCTACTATTGTTACTGGAATTGAAGCAATATCTCGAAATGGTAGGGATAATTTATATGTACCCTTGGTAGTTTGTATCGTACTTGAGAAAATCACTTCAAAACCTATTTCTGAAATAATATATCAAATTACATCTGCATTCTCTCTGAGCTTAATACTTGGATACCTACTCTTTAAAAGCAATATCATCAATACTGGAGCAAGTATTACTCTAATTCTTTTTACATACGCAGCTTGGAGTTTAGGTTCAGAGACTTGGGCCTTACCCATAATCTTAATATATATAATACCAATTGTTTGTGTGAGTCGAACAAAACTCATAGAATGCCTTATTGCAAACGACATCATTAACTCACTACTACCATCTTTTATAATCCTAATAATCGCTAATTTGAGTAATTTGGATTTCTGGTTTATTCCATATTTACTCACTCTAATTCTGAGCGGCTTCCACTTCCTTCACCGTTTAAATTTAAAATCAGACCTTCTCTGAATTCAGCAGTAAAACCTTACCACTTGAACCATCCATCTCAATTTCATCACCAGACTTCAGTGCTGAAAGTAATCCAGGTATACCCACGATTGTAGGGATACCCATCTCCCTAGCTACAATTGCGGAATGAGAAAGAATACTACCCCTCTCAATTAAAATGCCAATTGCAGCCGGATAAAGAGGAACCCAACCTGGATCAGTTCTTCCAGCAACCAATATTTCGCCAGATAAAGAGATACCGTCAGAAGGATCCTTAATAACCTTAGTCCTCCCTCTAATAACACCGGGACAACATCCAGTACCAGAAAGGCCACCATCTGAAGGCAACGAAGCAGCTTTTAATCGAGTTCTAAAATTATTCTTGTGATATGCAATCCCATAAGTTTTAAATCTACTCTCTGGAAATCTTTCTTCCTCAGCTTTAAAAGAAGAAAACTCATTTTTTCGTAATGTTATTAGCGCTCGCAAATCAGTAGTAATTGCCGTTCCTCTTACAAAATCCCAGATCTCCTCTACACTTAAGTAAAATACATCTTGTTTATCATCTACAATTCCCTCTCTTTCAAAATTTTCTCCAACTG
>JBILFC010000269.1:0-4156 GCA_044351785.1 Bdellovibrionota bacterium | reverse complement strand
TCTAAATGTTTCTTTAGCTACTACAGATGACTCCTTTAACACGGCAATTATTGCATTATCCAAAGAGATAGGAAGATAGACTCTTTCACCATCAGTTTCTTCGTAAATATTTCTAAAATCTAATCGCCTATAATATTCAAGCTCTCCAACATCTCTCTCAGTCAACGACCTCCCATTTCCATTCACTTCTTTTGTTACAACTATCCTACCACCCAATACATAGAATCCGTAACCCAAATTGCATAAGTCTCTAGACACCTCGATCCTTGCAAATTCTGAGTTAGCCGTTAAAATCAAATCTATTTCTTTAATTGTGTCTAGATCAATTCTATCATAAGCTAACGTACACCTATTGTTATTAACATTCACTACACCCATCACTTCTTCATTTGAACTTTCTAACTTTCGACCTGAAATTAGCTGTAGCAATCCTTCACTCACATAAACCATAGCCATTTTCGCAACCCTGGCTTGGTCAGCATCTCGAAGTTCTTGCAAAATATCTGCTTGAGATTTATACTGATAAGGTCCATTGTCTATCTCTCTAGCCGGCCTAGACATTCCAACTAAATTCCACTTTGCCTCATCTTTCACCACCTCTGCACCCAGCAAGTTCTCTCCTGTCCAATCATAAAGTTTGTCGTACTGGAATCCTAAGTTCTCATAAACTCTAAAAGCGGCCTTATTGTGCTCAAAAACATCTAATACAAATTTAGTATTATCTCCGCCCTCCCGCTCAATCACTTTACTTAAGAATGCTTGCGCAAATCCATACCCATGACCAACTAATGTTGTAAGAACAGAATTAATTGAAACTACCCTTGTCTGATCTCCTGGCTCAGTAATATCCTTAACCACACAAGACACTAAAATCTCATCTCCATACTTCAACATGTAGGTTTTATACTTAGGATTTGGATTCTCTAAAAATTCACAGACCTTCTTATGGGCAAATCCTTTCAAGCTTTCAGGATAGTTCATTATAGGATCTGGATATGAATGATTCCAATTGGATAATGATAGATCCTTCATCCGATCCTGCAATTCAGGTCTTACATCACTCGCAATAAGAGGTTCTGTAAGCACAACTCCAGGAATATCTATTCTCCCGCCTTTAAACATATCCCGATATACTGCCCCAAGACCCAATATTCGCCCTTTTTCCTTTGTTAAGCTTGCGCTATAAGCTGCAACATCTTCAGGTGATCGAACATTTGCATTGGCTAATATTCTATTGGCTCCTGAGAGAAAACGCTGTAACGCATTTCTATAATTTTGAGTTGATTCTGCTACAGACGAGGCTGGAAGTTCTGAAAGTAGCTTATTAATTTCTTTATGAGAAGATTCTACAATCTCAATATATTTACTTAGTAATACCTCTAAAGTATCTACATCAACCCTTTCTGCCAAACTCAGAATAATATCGCCAAAAACTTCACCCTCGGCATTTGCAAAAAATGCATTTGCTATAAGATTAGCTATACCTAACCTCGAACTACAAATTACGCGTAAACGCTCGTATAAAGCAGTATCACACTCGACTAGGAAATGCATGAAATATAATTGATTTCTTAGTGGCATTTTTCTTAGATCTACTCCAAAGTCATTCCAAATAGTTCTTCTGGTCCTAGACTCAGAAAGCTTGGAAACGTATAAAGGAATTTGGTATGATGCTATGGTATTAAATGGACTTAAGGAAGGATCTTCCGCAAGAGAAGAAAGACTGGTAGTTGCAACAGGAGGCAGCGTAACTCTGGACATTGAAGCTTCTAAGTATGAAATCAACATTGAGCGAATAGAAGAATCTGCAGATCTCAACTTCCTTCTAAGGTCAACTCTAATCTCTCTTTGACTTTGGAATAATATATTTTCTGGTGAACTTTCATTTGAAATACTGAGGGCTTGAGCATTTTCTATCTGCTGCTTTTGACAATCCAGAAAGGCAACTTCGAGCCTTTTAATTTCACTTGCGATACGAGCAACTTCCCTCTCTTCACCGTCAAATCTTAAGCTATTTGAAGCAACAATGAACTTCTCAAGAAAGTTAAAACTCTCATCTGTATGATTTAACTTCCTTGATTGAAAATAAGACTGCACTTCTAGAATATCTGCAAAATAGTCTAATCCTAGGATACTATCAGCCTCCTTAAATAGATCATCTAATAACCTAAATTGCTCATTCATCATTACGTTAAAAGCGGTCTGCTTAACTGCCGCAACTTTCTCATCTAAAGACTCTAGCTCTCTAGCACACTTACAATATTCCAAAAATTCAGGAACCTGATCAACAACACCAGCGACTTTACAAACTAAATTAATTTTCTCATCATCAGTATCTAAGTCCGCTAAGTCACCTCCATCAAAAATGGCTAAAAGTTGCTTAGCAATTAAAGCACCAGATGGAGTACTTTTTATTCGAAGAACGATATCTCTTTTACTATTATCTATAGCAACTGAATTGATCGCATCAACACCAATTTCTATCTCTGTAACCGCACAAGGTTTAAGATGACTATTAAGAATTAGCACTCGATTTGAATCGATTGGCAATGCATGCCGGCTATAACCATATGATTTAATATCCAGTGCATAACCATAGTATTGAGAAACAGGTCCATCTATTTCATCCAATTGGCCTTCTGAATAAACACTTAAGCCATTCACGCGAAGATCATTAAAAAACGTTCTTAATGATTCCACTCCCATTATTACCAAAGGACTACTGACAGATTCTGCTATAGATTCTATGAAAAATTCGATTTCACTATAAGAATCAACCGATATTGAACTATTCAAAGTAACACGGTGAAGGAAGTTTTCGAGTCCGTCTAACATAGCAAGTTGCTCAATCTCATTCAGATTAAGGAATTCTGATGCTAACCCATCCAAATTCTCACACTTATCGAAAAGTATTGTGTGGATTATTCCATCTAACATACTGTCTCGTATTCCGATAAAGTCATATAAAGTATTTAATTTACTAAACAGTTTAAAACGATCTATCAAAAACAGTTGCGACACTATATTTGGATCAACAAAAAAATCCTTTCTTATTTTTTGGCCTATGAGTAAAATCTTCGTCTCATCCAGTCCATGCTCATATATAGTATCAATAAAAGTGACTAATTCTTCCAAGAAAACCTTAGCCACTTCCCTAGAAGCAGCATAACTCTGAATATCTTTAGAAAACATATCTTCACCAGAATATGCATTATTACAAAGATAATTGAACCTAACTGCTGTTTCACCACTTCCTTCGTCTAATTGATCCTTATGGGCAGAATCCAAAATCCCATTAATATAAAGTTCTGAATGGTACCTTGCTAAACCTCCAGCGGACATGCATACGACTAACTCCAATTCAGAGAATAGTTTATCACTGATGATATAAGCTCCATTAATATTTCTTCCCATCCTGAAACAACAAAAATGCATCAGTCGACAAAAGTCTTCAAAAGTACTATCTCCAGTTAGGGAACCATTTACCGGCCGCAAATCATCAAATACTCTTTGAATCTCTTCGCCAAACATTTCTAGAATAACTTCCCCATTTAGACTTTCAAGCTCTGAAGAACTAAGGCCAAACGCAGCTTGCGCACTTTCTAATAAAAAATCGAGTATTTTGCGGGATTCAAATATGGGACTTATACTTCCCGCATAAAGAGGATTATTACCATCAGCACGCATAGCTTCGATCTTATTAACCGCATTTCTGATTTCAAGATTAAAACGTCTAGCCAATTCCTCTGTAGATGAAAGTAGAGATTCCTCCGTATGTTGCTCCGCATTCAACAACACATCATCTACCACTTCATCTCTAACCAACTCAGGCATTGGCCTAGCTTCAGTCGCGACTGGATCCCAGTTCGCAAGTGCTCTCCCTACGGTTTTTACCGCCTTTTTAGAAATTAAATTGCCATACTTTCTTAGCTGAACAATATCAGCTTCTACTAGAATACCATTATTATATCGTGTAGCATTAGAGTAAATAGATTCTATTTCAGAAATGAGACTTCTTACACCCTCTCTATACTTAGCTAATTCAATTAATCTTTCCCTAATATAAGCATCCTCAGAACTAAAATCTTGTCCGTTCTTTTCCTTACTCACTCTAAATCTACTTGCATAGGGGAATACAATCTCGCCTCCCTCAATT
>JBILFC010000268.1:0-4170 GCA_044351785.1 Bdellovibrionota bacterium | reverse complement strand
CAGTCTCTAAAAGCATAGACTTAGTAGCTGCTTCCGCTGCCCCAATAGCACCATCAACCAATCGGTCAAAATTAGCTTTCATCAGTCTAGCGCTCCAACCTAGAGGAAGATCTCCCGCAAATGTAATTGAGCGATCTACCTCATTAACTCCCAGAATAGTTCTAACCAATCCCCTAGAACTTTCATTTTCATTTATACTAAGAGGAAAAAGTAGGCCGGAAGCGGGCAAATTAGCGGAATGCTCACCTAAATAAGTTTTATATAGATCTAAAGCCGACTGACCGTCCAGTTCATACAAAATATTTTCATGTGCTTTAGTAATTTTTCTCACTGGACCAAAACTATCCCAACCTCCAAGAGAGGCGCTAGCAATCTTTATCTTACTGCCATAAAATCCAACTGCAACAATCGAATTAGTAAGGACCTCGCCATTACTGACAACACAAGTTTCTTTAAATGCTCCACCATCTCCAGCTAATCCACCAGACAAGCCGACGGTACTTGGTAAATTACTTCTCAAGCCAATGACAAGTTCACTACCGTTTATATTTAGGCCTTCAGAAAAGACTAATACGTGAGTTAAATCTTCCCCGCCAATTTGTTCAGCTAATTGCTTCCCCGTTGCCCTACTCGTCGAGCCACTAACCGGCAGCGAAGCTATTTTTATATTCGTATTTTCAAAATATGCAGCAGTTGCCACAATTGAATTATCGCTTACCTGAGTATCCTGAATCTCACCTGCGGTAGAACATCCAATTGCGGTAGCATCTGGATAATGTTTTAGAAGGTCCGCCATTACTTCATGCTTTTCAAGAACTGATTTAGCTCCAAAGACAAATATAATTTGTGCCTTATTTTCTAGAGAGCCTTCTGAAAACTTCCAACCATTTGTTTGAGACCATGAACTTTGTTCTGTTTTCAAAATTATATACCTTTATTTATGAGGGCTAAAACTCCAAGTCATAGAAGTTATTCGACATAATAGGCTAACAAGTTTAGTTAAATGAAGAAAATTTAGACAAAATCCTTTAGCTTTCAATTCGCCATACCGAAAATATAACAATGAATATAGAACCAAATAAAATTAAAGTGTTAGTTGTAGACGATGTAAGTAGTGCTAGAAAAAGTCTTATCCTAATCCTACGCCAAATTGGCATTAAAAATGTTACAGAAGCAAAGTCTAGCATGGAGGCTCTTGAGAGATTGCAGAAGGAAACTTTTCAACTAATTATTTCCGATTGGGAAATGCCAGATATTAATGGCTTAGAATTATTAACTATGGTAAAAGAAGGACACACCCATAAAAACATTCCTTTCATCATGATTACCTCCGCTTCAGAAAAGGATCGAGTGATAAAAGCTCTAGAAGCCGGGGTCACAGACTATGCGATTAAACCGATCTGTCTCGAAACTCTTTCCAATAAAATACTAAGAGTTTTTAGTAATATTTAAACTCTCCACAAATTCCTGCCAAAGATAAACTAATCTCCGCCTAGGACCTGGATGACTGGAATCATCATCATTCATATCATTCGGAGTTCTAAATATTGGAAGCGCTGGATTCTCTCTAACTAAACTAATTAATACCTTAAACCAATCTAAACTTAACTCACCCTCATGTGTCGGTAAGTCAACAATTTTAGCCTTCCGACTTTGGGATAATCTTATAAATTCATCCTCTAGGTCATGCTCAGTATCTAAAGTATCACTCATAATCTGAGACTTAAAATGATTAAAAAAACTACCTGAGACATTTTCCTGATGTCGATTTATATTCTTCTCCAATTGAGCACTAAGCTCTTCACTACTTACACAATCATAAGTTAAAGACTCTTCTAAAAGAGCAGAAAGATTTTTTGCATTTATAATTTTACCTTCTCTCTTAGCTTTTAATAATTGATAGTAGGCGTCTGATAAAATTTCGGAATGCTTTGAAACCAGAAACTCGGCCCTTAAAGCAGGCAGAATTCCCGCGATCTCTGCCCCACAATCATCACATAAAAACTCTATTGTCATAGAAAAAGAACTAAACCAGCGAGCAAGTAAACCTTGATATATACCTATAATCAAAGCAACAATAAATACATTAGGTAATAACGTAAAAAGACTAAGATTTAACAAACAAGAGTTAAATAACCTTAAAATCAAAGCCTGATGATAACGTAACGGATATCGATAAATATGAGCCAACTCATGAGCTACGACACTTAACAACTCATCCTTCTTTAAAGCATGAAGTGTCGCCCTATTTAACATAACCACTTGTAAATTCTTAAAAACAGATCCCAATCCAAGGGTTAGTGCACTTGCATTAACTTGCTTCTCCGAAGTAACATAGAAACTTACGTCACCTTGCTGAATACCCATCTTAGAACATGCCTCAGCACAAACTTCCAATAAATCATTCTTACTTAAGTGACCATATTTAACAGTAGGCTTCAAATCTTCCACCCGCTTTTTCTTTTTTGCAAAGTAGTACGCAAGAGATAACAAAGTAGGTACGACTGCTAAACCAACTAGAATTAAAGATTCTGAAAGATTTTTAAGAATAAATGAGTGATTTATAAAAACAAAAAATAGGCATGCGATCAAAGTCTCGAGCCCTAAAACCCAAGTACCTAAAGTCTCTGCTCTTTGATAATCAGCGAGCAATTCCTTTTTTCTAGGTGACATATAATTTAAGTAATAGAATTAATAACCGTACTCATGACCCCAGCTTTACTCTTAGCCCTAGTTTGATAATAAATTTTTCCAGGCCCCGTGTAACGATTAACTAGACCTTCCCCTGATAAGAATGAATTAGTTAAGCCTTTAGAGGCGGTAACAAGCTTATAAGTAACACTTGCATCAAAGGCTACTACAAAGTCATTATCTACAACAAATCTCTCATCCGCAGCTAATTCCTTATCTCTAATATCTCCAGCGGCCGAAAGGAAAACTACTCCAGGGCCACTTGCTCGAACTAAAAATAATCCCTTCTTCGCCAAAAAACCCTTAAATCCAGTAAACTCTGTTTTAAGTGAGACCGTATTTTCAGAACCTAAATAAGATCCCTTAGCGATTAATAAGTCTTCCCCTTCTGATAAAGTTATAGGAACAATCGGTCCAATAGTTCCGGGGGCTAAAGATAATAATTGCCCCTCTTTTTTCGAAGTATAAATTGCTAAGGCTATACTTTCACCCGCAAGTAATCCCTTAATCGACCCACCAACACTACTAGATCCAGTAACTCCTCCGAGCTTTGCACTAACTTCTATGCCAGTGCTCATGCAAACCATACTTTTAGGCTGGGCGATAATAGAATCGCCCTCATTAAGCACTAAGTCTAGAACAGAGAACGCTGTGTTACCATTTATCTGATGTTGCATCAGTCTTACTCATCTACTCCAGGACTCATTCTTTGCTTTAACACATAGCCACCAAAGCTAACCAATCCAAGAATCGCTAGAAATATAAACAAGGCTACGAGTCGAGACACGCCAAAGATTTCAGAAATTGAAGTTACACAGATGTCATAAATTACAACTCTAATTAACCAACTAACCATAGACCCAAGACCGCCACGACCTTGAGCTATATAACTCAAATCGAACATTGATCTAAGGATATTTTCTAATTTATACTTCATGCTCTATCTCCAAGATTTAATTTATCTAAATATAAAAACTTAAAATCGACAGTCCGTTCTTAACACTTTAACCTTAAATCAGCTATTCAATTTAATAATCGCAATATCTTAAATCACTGTATACACTGCGGAACAATAAGTAGCCCTCAAATTTACTCATTTCTTCCTTTGTAAATCCACCCACTTCACCAATACAGCCACCTTTCTCAATCAACTTATCTACCCTTTCAGCTGGCATGAATGTCGTATGAAGTGGAACTTTAAAACAAGGGCCAGCTTGAGAAAACGAAAATGCCATTAAAAAGAAAATTAACGCATAACCAGATAGGAAGCTCATAGACTCTACGAAACGAGAGATAATAGAAGAGATATTCAACAATCCCTTAGAGTCCTCCATATAAGAAACAATGAATAAAGATGAATAGATGGGGAAAACCATCCTCACACTAGGACTAACAAAAGAAGCTAGGTATAATGTAATTAGAACCAAAACCTGCAAAAGTCTTTTCCGATTCCTAGAGATTAATAATGCAGATAACACT